>JAKACH010000008.1 GCA_021821635.1 Thermoplasmata archaeon
CTTAAATACTGGAAACACCATTGGATCAATATATCGAATCATAAATATACGATTTTGGATTCAACTGTAGGTTCTTAAAAATAAAATCTGAAAGGGAAAATATGAGTTATGTAAGGTATAAACCACGACATCCGAAGGCTCTTACTATTGGATTTTTAGTTGAAATGATTACATTTTTTATTATAGTATTTTCACTAAAATTCCCTATCGTTGAGATTGAAGATACATACTATCTATTATTTTTTATAGATCTGCTCATTATGATTTTTGATTTACAAAAGGTGGATTAATAATATTTATTTGTTGTGGTAATGTAAGCATTGCACATTAATCCAAATTTTCGCGATCTTTTAGGTGCAAAATTGATTTTAGATTCATAGCCTCTGTAAAGCCAACCTACAAATAAATTCACAGGATAGTCCTTCAAGATGTCAACCCTTCTGGAAGGACAGGCAAAACGTAGAGCGATAAATGACCCGGTTCATTCACTGATCAGGATCACTGACCTCGAAAACGAGATCCTGAAGATGCCTGCAATGAACAGGCTTCACGACATCAGGAGCCTTGGCCTTGCGCAGCTTGTCTTTCCCGGTGCCACTGCATCGAGATTCTCCCACAGTATTGGGACAATGTATCTTGCATACAAGATGGCGGAACAGATCCTGTCATCAATGAAAAAAAGACAGTATTTCGGCAAGATTTTCCCGGATCTTAAGGAAGGTGAAGGAGATCTTTCGAGGATTGTCCAGGCAGTTCGGCTCGCCGCCCTCTTGCATGATGTCGGGCACGGGCCTTTCTCACATTCCAGCGAATCATTCATGATGGCAAGCATTGCTAAGGGCCCAGGGAGACTTTCCGAATACAGGTCGCTATTTCCACTCTCACAACCAAGGGTAGAAACAAGAAATCATGCGCATGAATACTTCGGGATAAAGATCATTAAAAAACTTCTCAAGGAGCCGGAAGTTAGTGCATTTCTTCCGGATTTGGAAAGTGAAGATGTGACATGCCTGCTTTCAAAAAATGGCACCGGGAGCCGGCTCTTCGCTACTGATGCCGCTCTCAACATATTCAGGCAGGTCATCTCATCCGATATCGATGCAGACAGGATGGACTACATACTCAGGGACTCTTGGTACACGGGTGCTGAGTTTGGGAAGATAGACAAGGAGAGGCTGATCGACAACATGGAAATAGTAAATCCGGGCGAGGGATCATATCTTATCGGCTATTCTGAAAAAGCCCTTGGAAACATAGAGGATTTTCTCGATTCCAGGTATAAGATGTATAAGTGGGTTGTGAGGCATCACCTCATGGTTGCATTTGACCACCTGCTCAAGTTCAGCATATATGACATGATATCATCTGGCCAGCTTTCACTTAATGAGTTCAGGTGGGAAAACTACTACAGGGGGAAGACAACGGACTCGACGGTGAACTCTATAATCTTCGGGAATAGCGTGGACTACAACATGATCTGCAGGTCACTGGTTGACAGGAGATACGCGCCAATTTCCCTCTTTAAAGGCAGGAGCGAGTCCTATATGAGATTCGAGAAAACTGTCTCAGGAAAGCTTCACCAGGGTTCAGGATCAGGGAAGCTTCGTAGTGATCCTTTGAAACATATAGAAAATTATATTTCGAAGATTAACGCCCCACTCAGCGATCCAGAGATAGCCGATGGAATTCCCAGGATAATGGTTGGCGATCTTCCTGCAATTGTCCTTGGAGCCAGCACTCCCGAACCAGCCCTTGAGTCTGTCACTGGCGGAAATGGCATACTGATCTATGATGGAAACACTGTCCTGCCCATGGAGAGTGTATCGTCTTATTTTGCATCCCTGAATAATGAGTGGACCAAGTTCAGGCCTTATTACTTCTCCTATCTCGTGCCCGGCATGAAAAGGGAGGGCTATTCATCAGAGGCTTTCAGGGAGAAATTTGTTGATATTCTCACCACGGACATAGCTTCAGAAGGTGTTGAGGAATAGGTGTGTAACTGTGAACAGCACTATGCCGGGGTTACCCGGCACCGCATATATGTCAATGTATTATAACAGAATTTCATAAATTATAATTCTAGGTTTTATGACGGTTATCATTCCTGGACTTCATTTGCCTGAATCCTCATGTCACCCACGTGAAGGAGAATCATTATTATATTTGGGAAGTGCTATCCAGTGGCAATGAAGTTTTACTTTGCATTCGATTCAGATGAATCTATCAGGGAAATGTGCGCAGAGATCACCGGAATGACGTATGCGCATAACCTCGATGAGGCAGATGTTGTTTTCTTCGGGCCCAAGCCGCAGATTGGTAAAAAGACAAGAATACTTCAGCGGCTTTACGCAGGCACGGATGACCTCGACCTGTCAGGCATACCTCCTGGAATCACGGTGCTATCTAATGCTGGCGGTTACAATGAACCCGTTGCAGAAACCGTTTTTGCACTGCTTCTAGCCCACTACAAGAAGGTATGCAGGCATAATTCGGACATGCATGCCGGCACCTATAAGAAGCTTGGAGTCGAGACGCTGTTCGGCAAAACCATTGGCATTTACGGTTTCGGAGGTATTGGGCAGCAGGTTGCAAAGATTGCATCAGTAATGGGAATGCATGTATCAGCTTACAGCAGGAGCAGAACATCATTTCCTGGTTTAGCCTGGCAGGACTCGCTTGAAAAGCTTGCAGAAACCGTTGACATTCTTGTTATATGCACGCCGCTCTCTCCGGAGACGAAGGGCATTATAAATACATCAATTCTTAACAGATTCAAGGGGCAGTGCATCGTTAACATTGCCAGGGCGAATATAGTTGACCAGGATTCTATGCTTTCCTTCCTTTCCATGAACAGTGACAAGTTTTATCTGACCGACGTCTGGTGGGACGAGCCCAACATCAAGGTCAATCCTCCAGAGAACTGCGTAGTGACACCGCATATAGGAGGTAATGGCGGTGAATACAGAAACGAGGCCTTTGCAAGGGCATTCAGAAGCGTGAAATCTTTTCTTGAAGGGAACAGGCATAACTTAGTAAAGGCAGCCTGAGCCTGAAAATCGGGATAAATGGAATATTATTTCACCAATCTTGAAAAATTATGATTAGCAGAAATAACTGGATCATACTTTTATATATAATTGCCATATAGTATTAAATAAAAGCAGGATTACATAATGTCCTAGATTTTATAAGCAAAGTGTTACAAATGGACAACTTCGAGAAATTTAACCTTAACCAAGAATTGTATAGCGCATTGAAAGAGATGAACTTCAAGACACCTACGGAAGTTCAGGAAAAAGCCATCCCGATTATTTTGAACGGAAGGGATATTATTGTTCAGTCCAAGACTGGAACAGGGAAGACAGGAGCATTCCTGATACCCATAATACAGAAGCTGAAGGCATCAGATCCCTTATCGGCAATGATAATTGTTCCTACTAGGGAACTGGCAATACAGGTTCATAGCGTGATGAAGAAATTAGCACACGGATCAGGTATCAAGGGGGTACTTGTTTATGGAGGCGCATCCATCAATGTTCAGATTGACAAGCTGCGCGACGGGGCAAACATAGTTATCGGAACTCCAGGCAGAATAATCGACCTCATGGAAAGAGGAGAGATCGATGTTACCAGGATAAAGTTTCTTGTTCTTGACGAAGCAGATATGATGCTAGACCTCGGATTCATCGACGACATAGAACTCATCATAAGAAGCATGCCAAAGGAGAAGCAGATGATGCTCTTTTCAGCCACTATGCCTTCTAAGATTTACGGGCTTTCCCAGAGATACATGAAGAAAGCAGACATGCTCAACATAAGCAGCGACCAGGAGCTTACGGTAGATACAATATCCCATAGCTATAGCATTTCTGACAGGGCTCACAAGATCAGAACTCTTGTTTCATACATTGATGAATACAAGCCAAGGAAGGCAATCATCTTTTCAGACACAAAACACAATGCCGATTTCCTTCACAGGACCCTCGCAAGGCTAGGATACCAGGTGACCGTTATCCACGGCGATATGAGGCAGGCACAGCGTGAGCGATCCCTTATGGATTTCAGGCACAATGTCCAGTTCTTGGTAGCAACAAACGTTGCTTCGCGGGGTCTCGATATAACAGGCATCTCGCACATTATCAACTATGATACTCCACTTGATCCATACGTTTATGTGCACAGGGTTGGTCGATCTGCAAGAATGGGAGCAGATGGCGTTGCATTCTCTATTGTGGTTCCAGAAGAGGAATACGTAATCAGGGAAATTGAGAATTCGGTATCTGTCAGGATGAAGCCGGTTTATCTCGATGAGAGCAAATTTGACGACGCAGCTCTGGGTTTGAGAGGAAATAACCGTCCGGAAAGATCTGAACGATCGGAGAGATCGGATCGACGCGGACCTGGTGGCGGTGGATTCAGGGGAAATTACGGGCGGAGACCACCACAACAGAGGGGTGGCGGTAACTATTCCCATGGCAACAGGGGAAGGCGCGAGTATCATCCCAACCACTGAGATCATCTAGAAATAGACGAGAAAGAAAAACTGAAGTACCGATATAATTTAATCATGCATGCTTTCATTTTTTCATGCATTATTCAGTATCAGTCAAATTCTACACTCAGTGAAGCCTGCAGGTAGTTCTCCAGGTCAGGTAACTTTACTCTGTCCTGTTCCCTGCTATCTCTCTTCCTCACAGTTACAGTTCCAAAATTTTGAGATTCACTGTCTACAGTATCATAGTCTATTGTGATGCAATACGGCGTGCCTATCTCATCCATTCTGGCATATCTCTTTCCAATGGACCCTGAGGAATCATAGAAAATTCTGAACTTCCTGCTCAACTGAAGGAATAATTCCCTTGCTTTCCCGTTAATTGAGGCATCATTCTGGAGCGGCAGTACCGCAGCGGAATAGGGTGCAAAGTAAGGTTTAAGGGAAAGAACCTGCCTGCCGTCTGCATTCGTGAAGAAGACATCAAGCTGGGCCCACAGGTTTCTGTCAACACCAAAGGATAGCTCAAGGACATGCGGCATGAATTCTCTTCCTTCAGATTTGGCGAGCATGCTTTTGTTGGATCCTTTTGTGTGTGATGTGAGGTCATAATCGCCACGGTAATGAAGACCGCCAACCTCCTTGAATCCTCCCCAGCTCGCTATATCGATCTCTATATCCATATGTATCTTGTTGTAGAATGCCTTGTCCTCCCCGCCTTTCTCCAGGAAGCGGAATTTACTATCCGGCACACCAAGTATTTTCCTGTAAAACTTGTCGATAATTGCCATGTGGTAAACATAGAATGAAGGATATCCCCTTGAAACGAGCTCATCAGGTGTCATGGACTCAAGCTTGCCTGTCACATAAGGAACAACGTTAATTCTGGTTCCGGAGAAACCGGACAGATCAGGCTGGAACGCCTGGTCGTCAAAGAATATCTGGAGTTCCGCCTGTATTAGCTCCCTTAATCTGTATAATCCCTGTCTGGGTGATATTTCGTTTCTATATGCTCGGCCGATAATTGCAAGTCCAAGCGGAAGTTTCTGCCTGAGCAGGCTGTACTCCCTGTAAAAATTCAGGTACGCAGACTGTGCAGTTTCAGGTCTGAGATAACCATGGTCTGATCTATCGGGACCGAGAGCCACATCTATCATCATGTTGAATGCCTTTGCCTCTCCCAACTGTCCTCCGCATTTCGGACATTTCAGGCCATTCACTGATACGGCGACGTCAACTTCTCCAGGAGTTGCGCCTTCATTCAGCTGGACACCGAGATCTGAAAGAAGCACGTCAGCCCTGTAGTATGTTTTGCACTTCTTGCATGCAATAAGTATATCATTGAATCTTTCGGCATGTCCCGAAGCGACAAGGGGCTTTTCCGGAAGAATGGTTGTTCCGTCAATAAGGAAATAGTTCTGGTTCCTTTCCACAAAGTACGAGAGCCAAATGTTCTCAAATCTCCTCTTGAGCATGGCACCTATATGTCCATAATCATACAATCCTGCGGAACCGCCATAAATTTCAGCAGATGGCCAGAACATTCCGGTTCTGCGAGCATAACCCAGGAGATCTTCTATGTTCATTTCAGCCTTCTGTATTCATTCGGGTTTAATATTATGTATCTATTCTTGTCTGTCGAAGAATAATGCACAAGACCACAATAAGGTGATTCCGGGGTATACCACATTTTATGAGAAATACCTACATGCATTTGGTATATTGCCATTGAAGATAGCCAAGATCTAAAAATAGGCCCAGAACCTATCCTCCCATAAATCATATTCTTCCTTTATTTCCTGGATCTGTTGCGTCAAGATATTATCTTGTTTCTTCAACGCCTGATACTCATGCATAACCTGATCATAATTTTGGTGCGAGAGGTTATCGAACCTTTCCCTGATCTTCTTTTCGTTATGAGGATGTAATTTTCCAACATGAGGTCCGGCATAAAGTATCCTGAAATATTTCTCTTCACCGAGAGTCACATGGAATACGCGCCATTGAAGATCCAACTCATTCCTGAATTCATTTCCTACTATGTCAGCCATTGCTTTGACCAGTACAATATCGCCGTTTCCTGACGAAATCTGGAAAGCAATCTCCACTCCCTTCTCCATAAAACTCTTAGTTTCTTATCTTATTTTTACTCTTCTTTAATCGATGCTAAAGAATTCTTCTAATTTGGGATCGTTAAGAATTCGGGTGGCCCACTTCATTAAACAACGCAAAGCTGCCTAACAAAAAATAACAATCAGAGGGGAACAAGATCCTGCATTATCACCCAGAAGAAGAGGCTCCCTCTTCAAGAATCTAATGAAACAAGATATTTTTATGAATGTATGCCGGGATCGGGGATCGAACCCAAGACCTTCGGATTTCTCAGCTTTCGCTTATGAGTCCGACGCTCTACCAACTGAGCCACCCCGGCAGAATCAGGCCACGACTTCGGCAACGACGTGTTCAGACTCAGGCTTCTTGAAACCAAGAACCTCTGTCTTTCGTATCTCAAGTTTCTTCATCGCATATATCTGCCTTATTGCTCTTGACATTTCGTTAAGAACTTCATCGCCGATGAGATATGAAACGAGATCCTGAAGATTCGAGGTTGATATCTTCTCTTTCAAGAACTTGTCCAGTGCTAGCCTGATATCAGCCCTCTTATTCGAAATTAGCTTAACGTCAGAAACGCCCACGACTTTGACTGCAAGGAGATAACCGTCACGTGTGTATTCTTTCTCTATAACGTCTATGCGCTCCTTTCTTCTTCTGACCATTCTCCTTATGGAATCTTCACTGACATAACTTCCAACGAATGATGTGAAACACCTGTTTCCCTGGCACTCATCGACCCTGAACACCATCTTCAGGTTAGTCTTTTTGAAATTTCCCGTCATGTCCGAAACCGGCATCTCTATCTTTCTGCCGACCATGCTCTTAGGGTCCATTCCTGGGCTGGTCGCTATCTCTTTTTCTCCGAGATAAGCCGGTGTCAGTATGGAGTACCATACTTTCTCTCTCCACTTGTCTTTTCCCTTTTTCTGTTGTCTTTCAGTAGCCATTATTTACCTCTGTATATTATTAACCTTTAGGCGACGAGTATTTTAAGAAGCAAATTAAAGCTTTCGATGTCTTTTCCAAAATGCGTGGAGGGTTCAATAGAATGCGAAAAAGAAAGGTTGCAGGATTATCACCCTCTTATAATTGAAGCGGTCATGCAGTGTGCTCCTCCATATCCGCCCGTCAACTCGGAAAGATTGGCAGTTACAAAATCAAGTCCATAGTCTTTTGCTGCCTTGCTCCTAGGAAACATGCTGTTGCCTCCATCGACGCTCACGGCATGCTCAATCGCTGCCAGTGTCGACGCTGAAAACACGTTCTGGGAAATCAGCTTTCTCAAGACCCTCGAGGAATCGACCGCAAGCACATGATTCTCCTTCAGCGTCAGAAAATTAGACGAATAGCTGAGTTGCTCCGCTATGCTGAGAGGTATTATTTCCACGCCCTTAGATTTTAGATATGCGGAAAGTGTGGTACTGGACTGCTTCTTGATCCCGTCATCCTGGCGTATGTAAATGGATCCTTTCGCCTTCTTTGCCAGAAGAGGTGATGTTACGGCCGCCTCCTTAGAAACAAAGTTAAAATAAGTATCAAGGTGCATATTGATCATCTGATCCCTGGGTTCTTTCTCCATAAAATCATATATCGGGTTCTCAACAATGAGGTATTCATCTGCACCAGAAATGCCCGAGTTTATGAACGATAATGCGCCATCAAGGTTTGTCCTTGACCCTATCCCGATGATAGCGTATTCTCCTGCTGGCATGAAATCGCCACCTTCAAAATAGCCCGTGTTTCCAAGAGACCTGAACTGCTCTTTGCTTTCATAAAGGGCTCTAAGGATAAATTCAGTTATGCTGTTTTCTTTCTGACGCTGCCGCATTCTCATGCGACCGAAGAAAATACCCTTGCCTGAAACAGCCTGCTGGTCCCTCATGAAATACAGGTTTGCTAGTGGGAGATTCGAGTTAACCGATGGATAGTCAGGCCCGGTTTCCCCCTCTGATTTCAGCAGAACGGAAGGCTCAATCAGCATGAGATTGAAAAGAGTGGACGGATCCAGGACACTTATGTTGTCCCTGAAAGCTTTTTCTTCCCTTTTCACCGATTCCCTGTCACCTTCATATCTGACTGTCTTGAGCACTTTGTCAAGGAAGATCTGTCGAAACTTTCCCGAGGAATCAAACAATTCCATAACGACATCTTTAAGGAGCTTGACCCGCACACCCGCTTCTTTCAGGTACCGCTCAAGCTTTTCATGTTCCCTCACGGCCATTGTCGTCCTGTACGGCCTTTCGAAAAGGAAAGGCTTCGGGGCAAGCATTGCATAATCAATCTCCACCCCGGGTCTGTGCATTATAACTTCTCTGAGATTATTCCATTCGGCTCTTACAGACATGAAAACAACGAAGGTAGCTATTATTCGGTATAATAATATTTTTCCTTATACTTGAGAAGATTAACGCTCTCCATGCCTGCTGCGCTGATCTGCATCGTAATCTGCTTTCCTGCGGGATCCATGAGCATTGCTTCTTTCTCGTTAGCAGAAATAACCATGTAGTCAGATATTTCTGCCTTCATTTCAGAAAGCCTTATCCTTGAATGAATAAACTCGCTCCTTGTTACCTGGAGATGCATGCCACTCTCAACAGATATTAGCTTTATTGCCGACTGGGATATTGAACTAACGATGTATTCATGATCGTTCATGTAAATCACGTTACCCCTGTCGAAATCAACTACCTTTACCAGGTATGTGTACCTGTAGGTGTCGTACCCTCCTTCCCTGCCGAACATCTTCTTTGTTTTTGTTACCTCGCAAAAGAAACCTGAATTCATCCTGTTTACAATGCTTTCGGCGAAACTCTTGCTTCCAAGGTAAAGGTCGTATCCGCCCTGCACGTTTTGTTGTTTCATGATGTATCTATTGCTTTTTGAATTTTCAGACTTGCTTGCAAACTCTATTGTTTTGGCAAGCGCCTCGCCAAATATCCGAGACATCTTTCCTGATACAGGCCGGATCTGTACTATTGCTTCATAAGAGGATCCAGATATCTTATTGCACCTGGGACAACTGATGCTTCCTAATATGACTGGAATATCCACAAGCTGTTCCCCATGCACGCCATCGTTGCCCGAATAAGAAACAAGACCCTTAGCAGTCTCCTTTCCCAGTGAAAGATCAGCTATGCTGACGGAATCAAGTGTAAATTTTGACCCATTTATTGAAACAGATTTCCTGGCAAGGGATTCTGCATCTTTTGGGGAAAAATTGTAAATCCAGTGCTTGCCTATCATAACCCCTCCGCATTTCCTGCACTGGGTTATCTGCATGGGTTGCACCTTTAGCATCAGCACCTGGTTAAGGCAATCGCTGCACAGGCCCATGGAAACCGCATCCTCTTTTCCGCACTTTATGCACTTTAAATTCATTTTGGAAGACTCTTGTTTTTCCTGAAATACTTGACCAGGTTTGAAGCAACCAGGTGTTTCCTTATCTCAGTTGTACCTGCCCCAATCTGTCCCAAGATCGCATCTCTAAGCAGCCGCTCGACGCCCGAATCTTTGACATAGCCATAGCCGCCGTGGATCTGCAGTGCTTCCCTTGCTATATATTCTGCTGACTCGGCCGTGAAGAGTATTGCCGCCGCGGAATCTATGGCATTCATCCTGTCGTTCTGTATTTCAACAAGCGCCTTTTCACATAGTAGCTTGCTGGTTTCATATCTAGTGTACATGTTTGCAAGCTTTTCCTCGATTAGCTCAAACTCAGCTATGCTCTTTCCAAACTGCTTCCTCTCCACTGCATATTTGAGCGAAACCTCCAAAGCGTTCCTTGCGAGTCCAACGAAAATGAATGAAAGTATAACTCTCTCGGCATTCAGCCCGCTCAGTATAATTTCCTTTCCCTCACCCTGCTTTCCAAGCACACGATCGACATTTAATGACACATTGTCGAAGTAAATTTCTCCTGTTGGTGAGCCCCGCATTCCCATCTTTGAGAATTTTTTCCCCTTGGATACGCCCTTGTCAGTGTTAAGGACGACAAACGCAGTGAAGGAATCGCCGGTCCTTGCATACACAAGCATAAGATCTGCATATGGTGCGTTAGTGATGAGCGTCTTGCTGCCGTCAAGAATAAAGTGATCCCCCTCCATTCTTGCCTGGGTCTTCATGGCAAGCGCGTCAGATCCTGATCCGGGCTCTGTCAGGCACAGGGAGGCAATCATCTCTCCGCTGCAAAGTTTCGGAAGGAATGTTTTCCTGATGTATTCGGAACCGTTTCTATATATTGAATCAACTACTAGGTTGCTGTGTGCACCATAAGACAATGAAAAAGATGCGGAAGAATATCCAAGCTCCTCTGTTACGATTGCCTGTGCATCGTAACCCAGGCCCGAACCACCGTATTCCTCAGGGACCGTTATGCCGAGAAATCCAAGCTTTCCTAATTTCCTGAATAGTTCCACAGGAAAGAAATCATCCTCGTCGATCTTCGCGCTGATTGGTTCCAGCTCTTTACGGGAAAATTCCCTGGCGGTTTCCCTTATCATCTTAAGCGACTCTTCTCTTTCGGTCATCATGATTTCCAGACATGCTAATTTAAATTATAATGTTGTTTAAGTATACCGCCCATAGAGACATTCTACCATGATCATATATATGGTCACTATCTTTTGGGAATGTTTTCAGGATTGACCTGACTCTCGCATTTGCAGTAGTGTGGCAGAAAACAGCCTCAGCATCATAACCAGCAATGTAAAGCATGCTGACAATGGAGTCCAAACCAATCAGACATGATACAGTTACTTATGAGAACAAAATCACGTGAAATATACCGAATCCATTATATATCTATTATACATATTAAACGGATGGTGGAAGGAAAGAAAAACGATATTGCTTTTAACATATCCACTGTTAAATTAATAGGTGACAGAAATGAATGTAGATCCAAATCTAACAAAGTACATGATCAAAGTAAAGATTACGGCGGATGGGGTGGTTGAAAAGCCCGACGTCGTCGGCGCAATTTTTGGCCAAACAGAAGGACTTCTTGGAGACGAGCTAGATCTTAGGGACCTCCAGAAAGGGGGTAAAATTGGACGAATAGAAGTAGAGATAGACAGCAAAAAGGGACGCACTGAAGGTTCAGTTTTGATCCCTTCTGGGCTGGATCAGGTGGAAACATCCATTCTGGCTGCTTCATTGGAAACAATTGATAGGATAGGTCCATGCAAGGCAAAGGTAGACGTTGAATCCGTAGAGGATGTTCGAATCCAGAGAAGGCAGAAGATTGTCGAGAGGGCCCAGAATCTTTATAAGAAGATGAACCAGGGGTCCAAGAACGTCAGTGAAAGCCTTGTCCAGTCCGTGCGGGAAGAAGTCGAGAAAGGTGAGATAATTTCATATGGCGATGAAAAGCTTCCAGCTGGCCCTGCAATAAAGGATTCCGATTCAATCATAGTTGTCGAGGGCAGAAGCGATGTGCTTAACCTTCTTAAATACGGAATAAAGAATACAATCGCAGTTCAGGGGACAAACATACCTAAGACTGTACAGGAACTCTCCAGGCAGAGAACAGTAACCGTGTTCCTGGACGGGGACAGGGGAGGCGACCTTATTTTGAAAGAGATGCTTCAGGTTGCGGAAGTTGATTTCGTTGCCAGGGCACCCCCGGGCACAGAAGTCGAGGAGCTGACTTACAAGCAGCTATTCAAGGCACTTAAATACAAGACTCCTGTGGCACAGTATCTTGCAATGAAGGGGATGACAGAAGAACTCAAGGAACTCCAGGAGAAGAACATTGCTGAGAAGGAGGAATCTCCAAAGAAGCCTGCCGAGAGCAAGCATGAGATCAGGGCCGAACCAAAATCTGAGCATCCATCTACCAATCAAGTTGTAAGAGAGAAAGTAGAGGAGGCACCGCAGGTTGCTGTTGCCAAGGTTGTGGAACCAGACCAGGCGGGCACAAAGGTGGACCTCAAGGACAGCGAAGCCATAGAACGGAGGCTGTCGACACTTCAAAAGGAAAAACTTACCGAGGTATTCAACGAGGATGGAGAAGTTCTATCATCCTTCCCGCTTTCCGAGGCCTTTGATGGCCTTTCTGCAGTGAAATCTGCATTCGCAATTTTGACCGGCGGCGTAGTATCGCAGAGAATGGTTGATATTGCACATGACCTGGGAGCCAGGCAGATTTACGGAATAAAGGTCTCCAATCTTACAAAGAAACCAATAGATCTGAAGGTAGTTGAATGGGATCGTCGTTCGTAAATGCCGATTATACAGACTTAGTAGATACTTCCCAGGTAAAGATACCTGCATCACCGCTCGACAGGATTATCGGTCAGGCTGAGGCAGTCAGGCTTGCCAAAATCGCAGCAGCCCAGGCAAGGCACCTTCTACTTGTAGGTCCGCCTGGGGTTGGAAAATCAATGATAGCACAGGCGATGTCCTTCTACATACACAGACCAACGGAGGAAATAAGGGCAGTGCATAATCCACTCAGGCCGGAAAGGCCGCTTGTAGAGATAAAAACTGCAGCTGAGGTGCTTGCTGAGAAAGATGAGGAATCCGCCCTTGAGGAGCAGGTTCTTGACCCGAAGGATGCACCGCCGTTCGCAGCGGAGAGACTCGGGTTCCGATGCCCGAGATGCGGCTTTATTTCATCTTACACAGAGACGGTATGCCCAAACTGCAATGCGCCAAAGACGCAGGTTTCACAGACAGGTCCGTTTGGTGACGTTTTCAATGTACTTGGAGCGGCTTTTGGAGTCCAGAATAACACTGACAGAGTTACATCCACTAGGCGTGTCGGCGACAAGGAGGAAGTGGTTATTTATGAGCGGTCGGGCGACAAGATCAGAGTACTTGACGAAAGGGCTCTGGAGAAGAAGAGAAAGCTGGAAAAGAGGAGCCCCACCAAGGTTATAGTTCCTCTGGACAGGAACCCCTTCGTGCTTGCTACCGGTGCGAGCGAAACCGAATTACTGGGTGACGTGCGCCATGATCCATACGGCGGCCATCCGCATCTTGGAACACTCCCTTATGAGAGGGTAGTGGCAGGATCGATACACGATGCGCATCAGGGCGTTCTCTTCATAGATGAGATAAGCCATCTTGGATATATACAGAGATACATACTTACGGCAATGCAGGAAAAGGTTTTTCCCATCACGGGGAGGAATCCACAGAGTGCAGGGGCAAGCGTCAGAATGGACAAGGTTCCATGCAACTTTATACTCGTGGCAGCATGCAACATCAACGATCTTCAGTACATACTGAGCCCCCTGAGGTCCAGGATACTCGGCAGCGGTTACGAGGTGCTAATGGATACTACGATTCCCGATACACCAGAAAACAGGGGAAAATATATACAGTTCATAAGCCAGGAAATAACATCAGACGGCAAGATACCCCATATGGAAATTTCAGCATGCGAACTTGTAATTGAAGAGGGAAAAAGAAGGGCCAAGGAAGTTGATCACAGGGATAATTCCCTGACATTGAGGCTCAGGGAGCTAGGCGGCCTGATCAGGGCAGCAGGCGATATCGCCAAGACCGAGGGATCACGCCTCATTACCACTTCACATATGAAGGAAGCACTTAAAATTTACATTCCGGTAGAGGAAAAAATCAAGAAAGTATATGGCAATCTGGGAGCAGCATACGACATAGAGAATTCGCTCTCACAGAAAGGGAACCAGTACGAGATGACATATCACAACTACAACGAAGACAGGTCATATCTTTAGCCTGTCTGCCAGGCTGTTTATCTCGTGCGCGATTTCAAGGTCCTTCTCGGATATGCCGCCCTGATCATGTGTAACTGATTCTATCACCACCTTGTCGTAGTAGACGCATATATCAGGGTGGTGATTGACTCTTTCAGCGATGTTTTCAATGTCCTTCATGAACCTCAACGCGACCTTGAAGCTGCCAAACTGCACTTCCCTGTAAAGCTTGCCCTCCCTGACTTCCCAGCCTTTGAGTCTGGCAAGCCCGGTTTTTATCTCCTCGTCCTGCAGCAGAGTCATCCGAAAAACACCAGAAGGGTCGATTGTCGATTCAGCAAGCGTCCTGTCAGTATTCTAGCATTTTGCAACAGACCTTTTCCTGTAAACATAAACACAGCTTTGATTAGCAGGGATGTATAAAAATATTGTTCTTACGAAATGGTATGATTCTTGATCGAATTGTTACATAAGTTTTTATGATGCACACAGGGAGGCTTATCCGTATCTCATATTTTTTGCCTGCAGCCAGTAGAGCAAAACTTTCAATTAGCGGTCAAAGTTTGAGCTCTACTACGCACTTCCTGTCCCCTGTTGAAAATTTTTCTTTTATTTTGAAATCTTCTCCGACTACTCCTTTCACGATGTTCATTCCAAGCGAACCGCAGATGGCTCCAGCGTTTTCTTTTGCCAGGTCATAGAATATGCAATTATACCTTACGATCTTGGCTGATCCGCCTTCGACCACGAGTTTCGCAGAGTAACCCATCTTATTAAGCGACTCAACGAAGAGGCGGAGCTTGTCAAGTCTGCTTCCCCCGTCCGCTTCCTCATCAAGTTTTTGGTCATTTATGGCATAATTCTTCACAAGCTTATCTGCCACGCCGGCAAGAAGCCTGTTTAGTGTATCTTCTCCCATCTCTCCCCTGATTTCGTTCATGAGAAGGGAAGCAAGGGCAGCATATCTTTTTGGAAAGAGATCCATTCCCTTCTCGGTAAGGTCAAAGACCTTCCTTGGCCTGCCCGCCAGAGCATGCCTGAAGTCGTACTTGACATATCCTTTCGCAATGAGGGAATCCATGTGTTCTTTTACCGCGTTCTTGTTTATGCCCAGCAGCCTGGACAGGTCATCCATTGACTTCGAACTGTAACTTAGTTCCTGCAGAACCCTACCCCTAACTGGCCCAAAGAGCTCCGTTAGCGACTTATCAACAGGATATTCTTCCAACATTTCCACTACGAAGATAGAATACTGGATAGTATTTATAATTTGGTCACTTTAAACATTAAAAAGTGTTTAAATAGGATTATCACATCCCAGACTGTATATGACAACACTCGAAGTGAAGAATCTTGCAGCTTCAATAAACGGCAAACAGATACTGAAGGACGTTTCCTTCACAATGCATGGCGGGGAAATACATGCTCTTATGGGTCCTAATGGGGCCGGAAAGAGCACCCTGGGTTATGTCCTGATAGGCCACCCAGACTATGTCGTTACGCATGGATCTATCAAGCTCGACGGCGTGGAACTTGTTGACAAGCTTCCGGAAGAGAGGGCAAAAGCCGGTCTTTTCCTTGCCTATCAGACACCTGTAGCGGTCCAGGGCGTCAAGCTTTCGACTTTCCTAAGAATGGCATATAACCAGTTGCATCCAGATTCAAAGATGAAGATACAGGACTTTTATGATGAACTGAAACGCAATCTCAACAAGGTTGGCCTGGACGAGACATTCATGTCAAGATCAGTGAACGAGGGTTTTTCGGGTGGAGAGAGAAAACGTGTAGAAATATTACAGATGATGATGCTGAAGCCGAGGTTTGTTATCCTCGACGAGATAGACTCCGGCCTGGATGTTGATGCCTTGAAAATGGTGGCCGAGGAGATCAAGAAATACTTTTCAGATCAGGTGGGTTTCCTGATTATTACGCATTACCAGAGGATACTGAAGAACATTGAGCCGGGTTTTGTCCATATCCTGGTTGACGGAAAAGTGGTAATGGAAGGCGGAAACGACATATCGCTGCGCATAGAAGAAGATGGTTATGACTGGATAAGAGGTGCATGAAATGGTTGTAGAATATTCAAGAGAAGAGGAACTTGAGCGCTTGGTGCATGAACTGAAGACTGTAAAGACATCAGACTGGGAATTCCACGACAAGGATAACTCCGTCTATTCAACAGGGAAGGGTCTAAACAAGAAGGTTGTGGAGGAGATTTCTGAGATAAAGAAGGAGCCTGACTGGATGAGGCGTCTTCGCCTGAAGGCTCTCGAGATCTTTGAATCAAAGCCCGTGCCTACCTGGGGCCCCGATCTTTCCGGAATAGACTGGGAGAACACATCATATTACAACAGGCCGGATGAGCGGAAGACAAATAACTGGGATGAAGTCCCTGATCAGATAAAGGATACCTTCACAAAGCTCGGCATTCCCGAGATGGAGCAGAAATACCTCGCCGGCTCCGTGGCCCAGTATGACAGCGAAGGCGTGTACCATAACCTCAAGAAAGTATGGGAAGACAAGGGCGTAGTATTCATGGATCTTGACTCCGCTGTCCAGAAGTATCCGGATCTTGTGAAGGATTATTACTGCAGGGCAGTTCCAGCCAGCGATAATAAATTTGCTGCACTGAACGGAGCTGTATGGAGCGGCGGGTCCTTCCTCTATGTCCCCAAAGGAGTCCAGATAGACATGCCTCTTCAGACATACTTCAGGATGAACGGCGAATCAACAGGGCAGTTTGAGCACACCATAGTGGTGGCAGACGAGGGATCGAAGGTCCACTATATAGAAGGATGCACTGCGCCGAGATATGAGAAGAACTCGCTACACAGCGCAATAGTTGAAATTTATGTCAAGAAGAATGCAAAGGCAAGATACACAAGCGTCCAGAACTGGTCCAAGAGCGTATACAATATGCCTACAAAGAGATCATGGGTCGACGAAAACGCGAACATGGAATGGGTCGGCGGATCTCTTGGATCTAAGGTTACTATGCTCTATCCCTCATCATATCTCAGGGGTCCGAGGGCAACAGCGTCTAACCTCAACATATCGCTCGCTGGGCCGGGTACGGTAAAAGATACAGGCGCAAAGGCAATTCATCTTGCCCCTTACACACAATCGAAGATCGTGGCAAAGAGTATAAGTATTGAAGATGGAAAGGCCATTTATCGGGGTCTCCTGAGGGTAAATAAAGGTGCCACCGACGCAAAGAGCCGGGTGCAGTGCGACGCCCTCCTGATCAACGACGAGTCGGCTTCCCTGACATTTCCGCATGATGAGATATATGACCCCACAGCGACATTCTCGCATGAGGCTTCAGTGGGACGTATAGGTACAGAAGAACTCACCTATCTCAGATCTCGGGGCTTGACAGAGGATGAGGCATCTTCGATGATAGTCCTTGGTTTCCTCGATGATGTTATGCGCGAAATCCCAATGGAATTCGCGGTGGAAATGAACAGGCTCATAAAACTAGAAATGAACAAGTTAGGCGCCGTAGGATGATCCAATGGAAGAGTACGAGGACTTAATAAAGAAAAGATTCAATGACGCTTCCTTCAATTACAGGGCCAAGGCATTCAGGGAATTCCTGAGGAGCCCGGTCCGTACGTTCAAGGAAAGTCCAACAGTGAAGGACTACGTTGAGATAGCTGACGGAGAACTCGAGAGCATGCTTATCGAGTCCGAATCTGGCGTCTCGGGGAATCCTGTCTTCTCAGATGATTCTCAGATACGGTTTGTCGATGACCGGCTCTTAGCGGTCTCAGATAAGCTGGAGCACAAGGGTGTGCTTGTCCTTGACTACGTGAGCGCTGTATCCGGCGACAATTATGAGTTAAAGAAATTTTTAAACTCGTATATTGGTTCTGATAGGGAAGAATTCCTCATAAATGCCGCTTGGAAGAATGGTTTTGTCATTTATGTTCCAGCAGGTACAAGGGATTTGACAATAGACATAGAATCCTTCTCTGATGCCTCGCAACCAATTGCCGCAAAGAACATAATTGTGTGCGGTGATGATTCTTCTGTGTCAATCAATGATGTATACAGGTCCTATGGGGTAGGAAACGGTGTTCATGGAAAGACTGTCTACATTTACCTGGGGAAGCGGTCCACTCTTAAGTACAACTACCTTCAGGAGAAGGAGAGGGGAATCCTGGACATAGCGTTTGTCAAGTCATTTCTTTCTGAATTTGCAGATTTTACCTTCTATCATGTGAACAGGGGTGCTTCTAGAACACTGTTTTCAAACACTTCCTATATGGAGGGAGAAGGCTCAAGCTTCAAGACATTCGGTGTGAGTTATAGCGATGGCGACCAGAAATTCGACATCAGGGACAGCAGTTTCCAGACCGGCATTGCCAGCTCTGCTGACATAAAGGTCAGGGGAGTCGTAAAGGGAAAGAGCCTCACCATCCACAGGGGAAATATAGACATAGAGGAAAAGAGCATAAAGTCGACCGGTTTTTACGATTCAAGGATCCTTCTGCTTTCCAAGGACGGATACGCCAACAGCAAGCCAGGGCTGATCATCAGAAACAACAACACGAAGTCAAAGCATGCATCGTCGATCAGCAGCCTCGACCGTGACCAGGTTTTCTACCTGCGATCCAGGGGTATTCCCGAAGCGGTTGCACGAAGCATGCTTACTGAGGGTTTTCTCCTCGCGAACCTTGAAAACGCGTCAAGCGAAATACTTATTGATAAGGTTCATACTTACTCCGAGGAGATAATACGTGAGAGTGAACCCTGAAAAACTGAAAAAAGATTTTCCAATTTTTTCCAACAATCCTGATCTTGTCTATCTCGACAACGCTGCAACAACGCAGAAACCATCATCTGTCATACAAGCCGTATCTGATTATTATTCCACCGTCAACAGCAATGTTCATCGTGGTGTGTACAGAATTTCCGAAGAGGCAACAGAGATGTACGAAGGCTCCAGGAAAAAGGTATCAGAATTTATCGGTGCCAGGGAATCTTCAGAAATTGTATTTGTGAGAAATACAACCGAGGCAATAAACCTGCTTTCATACACCATAGGAAGGAAGCTGAAAAAGGGGGACGAAATTCTCCTCACTGAGATGGAACACCACTCCAACCTGATACCATGGTATTTTCTGCGGGAGGCTGGAATAGTCATCAGGTTCGCCCGAACCAAGGACGACTTTACACTTGATTACGAGGACTTTCAGAACAAGCTGAATGCAAAAACCGCAATTGCCTCTTTCACTCAGGTTTCAAATGTCCTTGGCACTATCAACGATGTCAGGAATCTCAGCAGTATGTGCAGGGACAACGGAACAATATCAATAGTGGATGGCGCACAATCGGTTCCGCACCTTCCCGTCGATGTATCAAAGATAGGGTGTGATTACCTGGCATTCTCGGGCCACAAGATGCTTGCCCCCGCAGGTATTGGTGTCCTGTATGGCCGCAGAGAGTTGCTCGACGAAATGCATCCCTTCCTTGGCGGCGGCGAAATGATCGGCGAAGTCAGCTACAACAGTGCAACATGGGCGGACGTTCCGTGGAAATTCGAGGCCGGAACACAGAACGTCGAAGGCGCAGTTGGACTTTCCGCTGCCATCGATTATCTGAAAGCATTAGGGATGGAGTCGATCCAGAAACACGAACGATCCGTGATGGATCATATCTTTAAGGTTATGAACTCTATTGAGGGCCTCAGGCAGTTTGGCCCTCTTGACTTAGGCAAAAGGGCAGGAGTGTTCAGCTTCAACATAGGCGATGTCAAGCCGTTCGATCTTCTCAATCAGGCATCGACAAAATTTGCGATTTCGCACTCGATCCATCCGCATGATGTAGCTGCATTTCTGGACAGGAACAACATTGCGGTCAGGTCAGGGCATCACTGTGCAATGCCCTTAATGGGGAGAATCGGTGTTTCATCCACTGCGAGGATATCTCCTTACATATATAACGATGAAGCCGAATTGGATTTATTCTTTGAGGCGCTTTCAAGATGCAAGAAGGAGCTGGCAAGATGAATGACGAAGTCAACATCGAGGTCCTGCTGGATCATTACAGATCGCCAAGAAACTATGGGAGTGTTGAGAACCCCTCTGCGCAGATCACTGAACACAACCCGTTGTGCGGAGACACTGTCCACTTTTCGCTAAAGATCGAGAAGGGAAAGATCAATGACATCAAATTTGTAGGGCAGGGATGTTCAATAAGCCAGGGAGCGGCATCAATCCTGACTGAACTGGTTAAGGGTAAGACCGTCGCTGAAGCCAGAGCCATCAGCGAGGAAGATTTCCTTAAAATACTGGGAATACGTCTCGGGCCAAACAGGGAAAAGTGCGCTCTTCTCTCCCTGAACGCAATGAAGAAGTGCCTGGTTTCAAACAATGTCTGATTTAGCTTCAGAGCTATAGGAATAGTTTCATTATATCAAGATCATAAAGCATTCCATTGGGTTTTCCGTTTGCGCTTAGAACAGGAATCTGGTTGAAGTTTCCATTCAGCAGGACCTGTATTGCATCCTTCAGCTTTGATGTCCTGTAAGTAACCTTTGGATCCTTTACCATTACCTCAGATAGTGGTGTTGACGGAATCTCCACCATGTTCTTCTGCACTGCATACTGGACGAAGTTCCTCATTCCGGTCCAGCTCCAGGGATCCTCATCTTCGTCCATTCCCCGTTCCGATGACACAAGATCCCTTCTAACGTTTATCTTGTCAAAAATATCCCTGTCTGTAATCAGGCCGATCATCTTCCCATCCTCATCAATAACCACATAGACAAAGATCGATGATATGGTCATTACATTGAACATTACTTTAAGTGGTGTTTTCTCCCATATTGGGATTACCCTGTCGTAAGGTACCTCGGATATTTTCTTCTCACCATATTTTTCCTGGGCGAGTTTTAGAAGATTCTGTGGAGTAAGAATTCCGACCACCTTGTTGTCGTCATTCACCACGGCAATGTGACGCTTACCCTGCTCAACCATCTGCTTTGCAGCAACTGAAACATCCTCATCTTCCTTGACCGGCACAGGCGACCTCATTACCATTGCGGTCTGGGTCTCCTCGTGGTTCCTGAAAATATCCCTCCTGCTTATGATACCGGCATACTTCCCATTTCCATTTACAACCGGCATTCCTGTCAACCCAATCTTTGTGAGGGTCTTTACAACTGATTCGACGTTCCCTGGTACCGTGCAAACCACCGGATTCTTTGTCATTACGCTAGATACAGTTGGCATCTGAACATCATAATTATCAGATATTAAAGCATTCGCGGTTAATAGTATGTCATTATCATCCTGACATTTATTATTTGTACGTCTAATCATTAATTGATTGTGGAACAGTCATGCCTGCCGAGAATGCCGCCATCTTCCAGGACTGTGCTCGATGCGTTGTCCAGGGCCAAGATTTCAACATTGAATGCTATCATTAATGAGACGGGGTTGCCATCCAGGACTGTACAGCTTGCACTGAAGAATCTTATAGCGCTCAAACTGGTGAATGTCCGGATATGCCTGAATGATACAAGAAGGAAATTTTACTGCTATTCCAGATCATCTAAGTGAAAGCATTGAATTAATCGTGTCTTCAGACATTGATATTCCGATCATTTCCAGCAATTCGGTTATGGATTCTGCACTGGAACCAGATAGAAATGAATATTGAGTCAATGATTTCATGATTACGGATTCATCAACCGCTAGCAGGCTGGAAAAATACTTCACATGCTCACTTATGGCATCGTTGATTTTTGGATTTGAAACCATTCTTTCCAGAATTGAAAGAATTTCCTGAACATCTAATGACATTTTTTCGAGACTGGTTGATGTTGTGCCCATGCAGCAACAAGGCATGTTATCCATTGCATCTGTGAACCTGAATACTTCATGGTTGTCTGCATGGTCCCTAAGCAAGGTGGCAAAGGGTTCCCAGATTGCGATATACCTGGTCTCGCCCCGCAGAAATGCAGATAGCGCAGAAGCAGGTGATCCTGAACCTGTAACTTCGAGTTCTCCAGACATTCTCTCAAACGCTTTCGTCAGCATTGCCATAGATGAAAATTCGCTGGAAATTATTCTTCTGTTCTGGCAAGAGCGGTTTTCAAATATGGAGGAACCACCTGTCGCTACATTGCTGATAATCCTCAGGCTTTTGTTTTCTGGATGTATTATGAATGATACAAGGGGCGAAAACCCAAAATCAAGAGTTCCTGCAAGAAGGTTCTCGAGTATATCTGCCGATCTCTGATACAATGTAACATGAAGCTTATCACCATGTTTTGTGCAGTACTCCTTGATTGCAGCCAGATGGTACAAATATTCAGCCGAAGGCAGAATCCCCACTCTGATTATCCCAGCAACACTGCCAGGATAATACTGCGGAAGCCAGACTCTGTTGCTCCTGCCTGCTTCCTTTCTAATCACGATCTCTCCATTCTCAAGCATTTCTGCCAGGATCTCAGATACCCTCGATTTTGAGAAGCCCTTCCTGGAATGGAAATCCGCCTGAAGATACCCCTCCCGTCCTCTGTTGAGGAGAATTGCTCTTACTTCGTCTTTCAAGGGCAAGGAAGGTCTCATGCTCTACTATAAACGGGAACAGGTATAATTAGTGAACTGCTTCATTAAAAAACTACTGTACAACATATAGGGATTGTATTCGCTTTTATCCCCTTACCAGGTCAGGGGTATTCCAGCTCATATAAGTCATCATGGATTTCATAATTAAAAATCATTGTCTGATTAAAGCAGGTCGGGTGATAAGTGTATCAGTTATTTATACCGAGATTCCATTACGTTTTCTTGGCATGAGTACATCCACTGACTTACCTGAAACAATCACACAGCGCTTTAAGACATTCCTAAGGGAAACACCCGAGTTTTCCCTCCTGGTAATTCTTGTTCTGTCTTACCTGTTCATCGCAAATTACTTTGCATGGTCCGCAACTTTCGTCGGTGGGATGCAGAACTTTTCAGGAGGAAGTGACCCGTATTACAACTTCAAGTCCATTACATATTTCATTACAACCAAACACTGGATGGTTTACGATACATCGATTAACTATCCTGTCGGAACATTCAATCCAAGAAATCCGTTCTTCCATATTCTGCTCGTTTACGTAGGCGTCCTTGGAAGTCCATTTTATAATATGACAACCATCACAGAGTTCTCGTTTCTAGAGTTTGATGCCGTATTTGGTGCTCTGCTGATAATTCCTGTTTATCTCATGACAAAAGAGGTATTTGGCAGGAAAGCAGGTATGCTTGGCGCTGTCCTATATACGCTTATGCCCAGCAACTTCTCTTCAGGAATCCTATCTGACGGGAGGATGCATACCCCTGAGCTTTTCTTTGCATTTTTCGTTATATATTTCTTCATCAAGGCAACAAAGTCATACAAAAAAGGCCAAATTTTTTCCTCACTGTCAATATTTCACATAAAGGCAAGGGCATCTGAAGTCAGAACATACATGCAGCGCAACAGAGTCGGGAATATCTATACCATGCTGTCCGCAGCTTCCCTGGGCGCTCTTATGCTATCCTGGCAGGGATACGCATATATTGAGGCTATCATAGCCATATATATTATTGTTCAACTTGTCTTCAATCTTCTCATGAAGAAACCCACCGGCTATATCACCGTTCTTTCGCTACTGTTCTTCATATTGCCATTTGCCATGAGTTATTATTACTACCTTGGGGTTCATGAAGTCTCACCGTGGTTTGTTGACGGTTTTTACATAGCTGTCCTGGCGGTAGGTTTTTCAATCATCGTCAATTTGATCGGAAGAAGACCGTGGATCATTACAGTCCCATCGATCCTGATACTTGCGGCTGCAGGTATCTTTGCCTTTTACCTGGTTGCTCCGGCAACTCTATCAAGCATACTTGCCGGCGAGGGATACTTTATTAAAACCAGGGTATACCAGACAATAGCGGAGGCCGCAGCACCACAGCTTGGACAGTACATCTCCGGCTTTGGGATCGGACAATTCCTGCTTGGAGTTTCCGGAGTTATTCTTACTGTATATCTCTACTTCAAGAGCAAGAAGGAATACCTTCTGCTCTTCATGGTCTTTGCCATAGTGTCAATTTACATGAGTTTCGTA
The DNA here is from genome assembly GCA_021821635.1 of Thermoplasmata archaeon. Taxonomy (GTDB): domain Archaea; phylum Thermoplasmatota; class Thermoplasmata; order Thermoplasmatales; family Thermoplasmataceae; genus UBA582. Next base: position 24,404 of record JAKACH010000008.1, read on the forward strand.
GCTGCGAGGTTTAACATTACTGCAGCTCCGGCATATGCCGCGATGGGAGGAGCTGTTCTCGCTCGTTTTGCAGATATGGCAGGAACGAGCAAGATCAGGCACAGGACTCCTATGGAGTCGCTGAATGTCAGGAAGTCCCTGAAGGGAAACATTTCGTTCTCCTCATTCACCGTTGTACTTGCTGTGGTCATACTTCTGATCATCCCATCAGGATTTGGCGTACTGAATGCTGCAGTTCCAGCAAACAGCGCCGGCCCTGTCAATCAGGAAATATACAATTCCATGCCGTCATTCCTGAAACCGTTGGTCAACTATTCCTCAGCGAATGATCAATTCGTGGGTACATATGGCTTTGGAATTACAAACCAGTCAACCCCGCTTAATCAGGCTTTCAAGTGGCTTTCTACACAGGATATAAATGTACCATTGATCGATCGTCCAGCATTTGTATCATGGTGGGACTACGGTTTCCAGGAAGTGGTGGAGGGGCAGCATCCAACTGTAGCCGATGACTTCCAGCAAGGTTATCAGGTAGCAGGCCAGGTTCTTCTTGCACAGAATCAAAGCCAGGTTGTCTCTCTCTTTATAGCAAGGGTTTTAGAAGGGGCCTACCTGAATAACAGTAACAACATACCATCAAACGTTTATCAGACACTCGTGAACTGCCTCGGACCTACAGGCGCTTCATTCTTGGCCGGAGACATCAAGAATCCAGGTAATTACGTTTCAATTGTTCTTAACAACCCATCCATCTATGGTAAATATATTAGCCAGCTGACTTCTGCTAATGCCCAATTTGCAGTATTCAGTGGATACTTGCCGGCTCACTATTCCATATCAGTTATTAACAATCTTTATACGCTTCTAATAGCAGAGACTGGCTATAATATAAAGTATGTTGGCGTTGATCACAGCCTCTTTCCTGTCTCAGGATTGAACCCTGGTATATTTTATGCTCCCGAATACCTGACAGATGGTCTTTCCTACGCCTATCAGGGAGAGATAGTTCCGTACCCGTATTACCAGATATATGCAGTTACTGCAAACAAGACCTATCAGCTTAACCAGACACCTACGACGGCAATAGTTACAAACTATCAGATAATATATAACCCGGCTTTCTACAATACATCAATTTACAGATTCACAGTTGGATATCCGCCTTCTGCAGTTGGTTCCATCGGCGGAATACCGGGTCTTACAGTCAACCAAACCACTGCGCCTGTTATGCCGGCCTGGAACATGAGTAATTTTGAACTGGTTTACGCAGGAGTTCCATGGAATCCATACAAGGATTATCAGAATCACAGTGCAGCATGGACTGTTGTGCCCATTCAGACCGCATACAAGTATCAGAAAGAAGGTTATGGCACCACAATACTGCTGCCCACTCTGTCAAGCATCCAGGCGGAGTTTGATCCGATAGTTGCGTACTACCCCGGTGCGATAATACAGGGCAGAGTGACTACCTCCTCCGGCGCTCCTGTAGCAGGTGCCCATGTTACTCTTTTTGATCAATACGGTATACCGCATGATCTGGTCAAGACAAATTCCCAAGGTTACTACAATCTCACAGCTATCCCCGGTAACGATTCCATTTACGTTACCACCGGTGCACTGAACCAGCAGTATCTTATAGGTTCTACGCTGCTCAACAACACCACCATAACTATTACAAATGCGCAAGCAAACAGGAACGTACCAGCAGTGTCATCCGGTGGTCTCCCAGGTTATATAATATCAAAGAACTTTGTTGCTGCCTCAGGCGGTGTGAGGGGGAGTATAAATTATGTTTACCAAGTCACAAAGAATTCCACTGAAAAAGCCGCTGTGAATAACGGCGTCCTTACTTTCACAAACACAACTTCAGGCCAGAGATACAGCGTCTCAATCACATCAGGAAACTATTCCCTCAGCAATGTGCCGCCTGAAACTTACAACATTACGCTAACTGCAGGCAGCAATGTCTACAGGGACTTCTCGAGTGTGACGATAAGCTCCAACAATAATATAACTCAGAATCTGCCAGTGAGAATGGATACCATATATGCAGCATCTTATTCCGGCAATACTTCGTTGCACAATGTCAAGTTTGTGGCAGTTTCAAGCAATTTCAGCACATCAGCTTATTCCAATGACTCTGGTATTGCGCTTTTACAGGTTGTACCTGGCAATTACAGTGTATATGTTTCAGGTTCAGGATATACGTCTCTAGCCCAGAAGGTGGATTTCGCTTCCTGGGGGCTGAATCGTACAGTTCTTCTGGCGCCCGTACTGTCTGCAACGGTCACCGGCAACGTTCTCAGTTCCAGCGTTCATGTGGTGAGCTTCTTTTCAAATGGAAACATATCTGATTCTTATAATGCATCTGTCGTCGGTGGAAAATTCTCGATTACATTACCTGTCGGCTATTATACGGCATATGCCATGAATGGATTCTCGGCATATGCGCATTCCTTCTTTTTGGGCAATAATACCAGCATTTCAGTAAGCCTGTCCAGAGGGTACTACGTCAACGTATCATACTCTACCAGCGCATTCACAAATGGAACCGGCTTTTTCGAGGCTCTTTCAAATGGAATATCAATGCAGTCTGAGGGCTCACTCTCCACCTATTACAATTTCTTCCTGCCCATCGGGACATACACTTTTGCAGCATATGTAACCCACGTCGGGCTGAACTATGGATCATTCAGGACCATAGAGGTCCTTGGTAACCTTTCGTTCACAATGCGACTTGCATTCCAGACAAACATTTCACTTACCACATACGATGCTTATCGTACAAGTTCCGGTCCAACTGCGCCACAGGTGACCGGTGGAGTGGCCATAGAATATGCCGGCAACCTTCCTATATATTATACAGGTGTATCGGCTGCTGGCGTTGCCAGTTTGATTCATCCAAAATCCCTCGTTGACTCGTACACGTTCGATCTTTACAGCCCGGGCTTCTTTAATGCAAGCACAACGATTTCATATAACAATACGGTTGCTGCTCTCATTGTAACTCCAATACTGACGACGATCAGTCTCAATGTAAGCGTAAATTCCGGCCAGAGTGCCAGCGGCTACATTTCACTGCAGGGACAACAGTCTTATTTGTTCCCAATAAAAAACCTGACAGCAACCGGTATTCTTACCCCAGGTCTCTATTCGGTATCGGTATTCTCTACATCCGCAGCCGTTAATTCCTCAATAAGCGTACTGGCCGTACCAATCGGTAAATCATACAGTACAAGCACCGCGCTAAGCCAGCTCTTCTCACTTTCAAGTACTGCTTCATCCTTCTCTGTCTACAAGAATGGCATCCAGGTTGGAAGCACATATCTTGCCTCAGGATTATATACGCTGTATTCACAGACAGGGACAAGATCAAATATTACGACCTTATATCTCAAAAGCAACACAACGATTACACCATCACTTCAGAGCAGTTCCACAGTCAATCTCTCGAATAGTCTAGGTTATACGTCGGGAACTTATTTCATCTCCTCGAATCAGGGCATGATATCCACTTCAGGCAGCTCAATCGTATTGCCTCTTGGAACCTACAGGATAAGCTATTACTATAACTTCACAAGTAATGGAGTGGACAAATCTGTTTCCGGCTCCGTTCTGGTTTCCACAAGCATAACCGGATCTATAAAAGTCCCTGTTTCTGTTTCTCCTGCCAGGACGACAGTCACAGGTATGACGTTCTATAACGGGATTCCTGTGCCTTATGCCGCTGTCATGTTCTACAACAGCACCGGATATCTCGTTGGGTCTGCTACTTCCAACGCCTATGGAAATTATAGTGCCCAACTCTTCGGCGGTTCATATGCGGTTTACGCAACAAGCAACGCAGACAAAGAGGCTGCACTGACGACCCTCGCTGTGACTCCATTCGGTTCCCCTGAAACGCTGAACATTACAATGGTTCCGTCATATAAGGTCTTCATTACAGAAACGAAAAGCAACATACTCCTGCAGAGAAATATATCAATTTCGTCCGGAACCATTTTACTGCTATTCAACACCTCGGCAGGAAGCATTTACCTGCCTGGTGGAACTTATACCTTCTCCGGAAACCTTACAGTGCATGAGGCAAACTTTACCGGTTCATCAATGAACATAACCTACAGTTCATCTGTAACACAGAGCATTGCTGCACAGAACACTTATGTGAACATCCAACTTCTCAGAGTCAACGTTTATCAGTTCTCGTCTGGAATGCTCTCTCCTCCAAAGGTAGCCAGTCAGGGATCTAACCTTACAAACGTACCCTTCTATGTGCAGAATACCGGTAATACTTATGTTAACATGACATTCAGCTCCGGCCAATCAGGATTGATTGCTTCATTTAACCGGAGCAAGGTAATGCTGGCTCCTGGGCAGAATGTTTCTATTTCCGCAAACCTCACACTGCCGCAAAAGATGCTGGCAGGAATAGACAAGATACAGATAAACGGCACTTATGGTACAAGTACCTACAACATCAAGCTGAGCGTAAATATCTCGGCCAGCCCATCTTTCAATGCATATCTGGTCCCAGCAAAGAACTCAATATACGGAAACACAGGCAGCATACCGGTGGTTCTTTCCAATACCGGAAATCAACTTATGACAGTTTATGTTGCCCTTGATCCCAATAACCTGAGTAATCATAACTGGGGTGGAAATATAGGTACAGGGTTATATTACAGTGCAAAGCTGCCTGCGTTCTCCTCGAATACCATATATGTCAATGTAACACCGATATCCGGGAAGAGTCTCTATCTCAGCGGGGATCTTACTCTGAACATAACCACCAGCACGAACTTATCAAAAACCCTCAACGTGCCAGTGAACCTCCCAAACAACATTAACATTAAACCCACTGTTTCCGGTACTGAAATAACACACTTTACAGGTGACCCTGAAATGACGATTATCATAGGTGTTGTGGTGATAGCTGCATCTGTTATTATCGGGCTTCTGGTTGCTTCATCGAGAGGGAGGCGCAGAAACAGGTGAAAGGAAAGGCAGCACTAATTGCACTGGGCATCCTGTTCATAATGATGCCCATTGCTGCAACAGTATCAGATGCGGGAACAGTCTACCCTTCAATCTTCTCAAGCACTGTGTCTTATGGGACTGTCTATGTGAACGAAAACTTTTCCATTTATGTCAACTCAACCTACGGTTTCAATAACTACACTGTGGTCCTTATATTCTCCGGGTTGAACCTGAGTGGTATGGCACCCGGAACAACGGTCCTGTCACAGAATCAGCCCAATCCGGATCTGGTGTTCAACATAACCGCACCATCTAATCCAGGGACAATATCCATTCTCGTAATGACATCAGCACATGGATCAACTATCATGCAGTACAGAACGACAGTACAGCTTACTGTTGTGAACCCTATAAAAATGCAGGCAACCATAAGCAATCCCACTCAGTATTACATGTACAACGTTACGGTGACATTCGCCATCAATGGCAACAACGTTTCAAAAATAGTGATACCGAAGCTTGCCCCATACTCGTCACAGATTGTATCAACATACTCTTCCGCCGTTTCGGTGATAAATAAAGGCGAAAACACTATCAGCGTATATGCAAGCACTCCTGGGGCTGTTGTCAGTGGCGACTCTACGTTTTATTACGGCACGCCATCCAACTATACATGGATATACTACATCGCTGCGGTTGTTGTAGCATTCATGATATTCCTCGCGGTCAGCGCCGGTCGTAGATCAATCCCAAAATCACCCAAATGGAAAAAATAACCTCCTAATCTATTGTCAGGCGGTTATTGCCTTCTGCAGGGTTACGAATTCGAGTTCCAGTATATCCCTTCTCCTGTAGTTCTGGATCTTCGGGTCAGGGTAAGAGGTGCTGCCTCTCGCGATCCTTGCAGCCGATACGGCATTGTCATGTATCTTATGGGGTTGGCTTGTATTTGTTTCATCAACAATTTCAGGTACCATGCCTGCAGCCTTAAGCTTGAATATGATGCTGTCCCTGTTCGGTATATCGCCATGACCTATCTTTATAGAAAACGATATGTAACGGTAGCCGGCCGCAATAGTCCTTATTGACTGGACTAGAGCTTCTATGCTGGGTACCTCAAAAGCCTCAAGCAGGACATCGTCGCCCAGAACCGCTATACCAGGCTTGGGACCAGGATCAATTCCTATTATCACTTTACTGAATTTTTCCTTGCCCAGCAGAAAGGGTATTGCCACTCGAACTGCTTCGGTTGCACTGTCTGTCCTGATCTGCTGTTCCCTGATCTTCTCGTCTTTGTTCGAACTCAGTATTATGGAGACATCAGAAGGCAAATGATCTAAATCGTCTATTGAAACGGATTTGATTCGCCAGGATTTGAGAACATTGACAACTTCATGATAAAATCTGAAATTATGAGTGTAAATCCCGACCCTCTTCATTTACATCATGATAAATGTATACTCATTTAATAGCTTTGTCAAATTTTTGTTTACTGCGAATCGGATTCCGGTTTGCCCTGTTCCTTCAATATCCTGTTCACAAGTTCAACGAACTCTTTTTCCTTTCCCTTTGGGATAACGCCACCTGCCGCAACATCATGGCCACCTCCTGATCCGCCAACCTGCTCACAAGCGCTTTTCAGAATAGAAGAGAGGTTGAGCCCCTTCCTGACGAGTTTTATAGTTCCGCGCGCCGATAGCTTTGTAGTCTTGTCGCCCACATTGAATCCGATTATCGGCTTGTTCTGGTCTACAAGATAAAGCATCAGGAGATCGCTAATCTTTCCAGCCATTTCAGATTCAGGAGAATAGAAGTATTGGAGATGCGACATGTTCCCGACTTCCTTCATTGTACGATACACATAGTCGATCAGCCGTGTCTTATAAGTTTTCCATGCAGCAAGCATCTCCGCCTTGAGAGTCCTGTCTCCAAGGAAGTACTGGACTGCAACTGAGTTCTTCCCCACCCGGGCATTGCCGTCTATGATGCTGCTCAGCTCCTTCGATGTGAATTCAAGGTCCCTGAACCTCAACATGTCTGATTCCAGGTACTTGATAGCTTCCAGGCCGCATTTCTGAGATATCAACTGAGCAGCGAGCTTCTTTTCAAGGCTGCGTTTCTGCTCTTCATTCATGGATGACGGTGACTGGTCATAGCCAAGGTGACATTCATCAAGAATCTTCTTCGCCCCTTCTGGTTTACCCGTAATTCCATTGAAGAATGGGTCCGTGGAGTAAACAAGGGAATCAAGAAGCGTCTCGCCTTCAAGGCTTATTGATCTCTCATTGCTGAAAAGACTTGAGTATTCGTCCAGCAAAAGCTTATTCAGTCCCGATATTCCGCCAAGATCCTGCTTGTCGGCTATCATTCCCGAGACGAAATACGGAACAAGATCCGCGTTCCGCTCTGAACAGACCAGAGAAAATAACATTGCCATTGTTGAGCCACAAGCGCCCCTTGTTCCGTCTATTCCAAAATCCCTTGCATTTATGTTCATTGCCTTTGCTGGAGACGGTTTGTAAAAATGATGATCCAGCACAATCAGCTTTTCCAGCTCAGGTGTGAACTGGACCTGATCTGAACCAGCATCTACCACAATGGTAAGTGAGTCCGGGTATTCCATGACTACGTTGCGAAAATCCTCCCCGAGAAGGCTCTTTATATAAGTAAGATGAACTCTCTTTTTTAGGCGAAGAAGAGTCTTCAGCATCACGATCGCAGCGCTTGTTCCATCGCCGTCGTAATGCGCAATGACCCTTGCGAAAGGCTCTGATTTTGTTAGCTCTGCCGCATCTGACAGCTTATTGTATAAATCCTGGTTGATAATGTTCTGGACAGGACTCATAGAACCTTGTCTAGGTTCCAGCCAGCAGGAAGAACGTTGTTCCTTCTATAATATTTGATAAGCCTTAGAATCTTTGCCATAACAAGTGCCCTGCCTCTATCATTGCTCTTGTCCCGTGTATTTAACGCAAGATGCGCACTGACCTTCCTGTATCGCGTAATAAGGCTCCGCAGATCATCTGGAATCTCAGGCTTCAGCGTCTTCTCCTCCAGTACCTTGCTCAGCTTCTTCCCGAGCACCAGCTTGGTGGATGGTATCGCATACTGATCCCTCAGCCTTATTCCTATCTCAGCTGTGGTGAGATTCGAGTTCTTCAACTGTACGATGTTATCTACAATTTCGTCATTTGAGGCTTTAATCCATGTGGGTTTTGAGGTATACCTGTCCCTGTGCGATCGTGATTTGCCTTTTTTTCTGGTGTGCATTCTGGCCATTTTGTATTCTCCGCTGAAACCGTAATTAGTCAGTTATTAATCTATTTTATGCCTGCATACGAAAAATAATTCAAAGAGGCGAGGCAGATTTCTGAGATCCTCATAGGATGAGACCGCACTGTCGGACCACATCCTTCGCCGATATAATAGTCACTTTAGATCATTCATGTTATAATCCTATGAATCCTCTCATACGTGCAGATAGCTTCCATCGTGACTGTCCAGATGGTCAGTTCCTCAGGATAAATAGAATATCTGTCTCCCAGACCGTCGAGATCAGATCGGAACGTACCTTCGGAGAAGCCTCCGATAATAAGAGTGGTTTCATCCTGGCTCCCAACGGCATCCGAAACGCTGCTTATCTTGTCATCTGGAGAAAAAATCCGTATGTTTTTGAATCCTCTTGAAGTGACAAAATCCCTGATGGTTGAATCTATCATTTCTAACAGAACAAGATCATCATTCTGTATCTTCCGTTTGTAGAAAAGATCCTCTACAAGTCCAGCAAAGCGGTTGAACGATCTTGGTATTCTGGTTTGCCAATGAACAATTATAACCTTATTCTCCCTGGTATGTATGAAAACCCGGAGCATACCGGCCTTGTTAAGGATGCTCTCCTGACTGCTAAGAAGCAGTGTGTGTATGATATCCGGTCTACCTCTCCTGGTCGACTCCCCGGGAAAAACTGATTCGATCGCCCTGTGCATGTAGTTGGAATCCAGGAGAACTTCAGAAAGCTTCTTTGATCTTCTCCTTGAATAGGATAATGCATCGGGAAAATTCCAGAGCTCCTTTGGAACAAGTTCAAGTTCAGCGTCTGCTATTATTATGTTGAGCATACATCACTTGATGGCTGCATTTCTTAATTGCTTTTGCAACTTCAGCACTGATGAATAAGTGTAAAGCTCTTATTGTCCCGATACATGCTTTGCCATGTCTATTTTTGCGGAAAACCTGCTTAAGGGGAAGACCATCCTTATCACCGGCGGTGCAACTGGACTTGGCAGGGCAATGGCTGTTGCTTTCGGAAATCTAGGTGCTAAGATCGGTATAGTTAGCCGTAAGAAGGAGAATCTTGAATCCACAACCGCCGCTTTGTTGACGATGGGCATAGAGATCGACTACCAAGTATGTGATGTGCGGGATCCCTCGCAGATAAGTGAATCAGTTTCTAAATTGGAGGAATCACTCGGTCCGATAAATGTCCTGGTCAACAATGCCGCCGGGAATTTTATAAGCAGGACGGAACAGCTTTCTCCAAAGGCATTCGATACAGTTATAGGAATAGTGCTGCAAGGGTCCTCTTATTTCTCTCTAGAAATGGGAAAGAGATGGATCAATTCTGGCATTCATGCGACAATACTTAACATAGTTGCAACGTACGCCTGGACAGGATCCGCTTACGTTGTGCCGTCCGCAGTCTCAAAAGCAGGGGTGCTTGCACTTACGCAGTCGCTCGCCGTGGAGTGGGGACCGAAAGGAATAAGGAGCGTTGCCATTGCGCCCGGTCCAATGCCGACGGAAGGTGCGTGGAAGAACCTGATCCCCGATGCTTCCTTCGAGAATATAATGAAAGCGCGGAATCCAATGTTACGCCTTGGTGAGCCATCAGAACTTGCCCATCTGGCAGCTTTCCTAATTTCCGATGCAGCATCGTACATAAACGGAGAGGTTGTTACTATAGATGGCGGCGAATGGCTGAAAGGAGCTGGCCAGTTTAACATGCTCTCTGAGATGCCAGACTCTCTCTGGGATGCAATGAAGTCAAGGCGAAGCAAGTAAGCAGTCCATTAGCTGCCTTGGATGCCTGGCCTAGGGGAAACTGCTGTCCTTCTAACTGCTCTCATCTCTTTGATGTTTAGCATGTACGCAACCATAAGTATTGCAAGAATCAGTCCCGTGTTGGAATCAGTGCTGAACTGTGCCACAATCCCAAGTCCCTGATAAATTATCCATGTGAATACTGCAAAACAAAACGTCAGAACGGGCGCGAACATGCTCTTGATCAACCACAATAAAATTGCGACAGCAATAATTGCAACAAATATTGCGTTGAATATACCGGAAGAAGCAGCAATCCTTGTTTGAGCCGTAACTGCAAAACCAAGAAACCCGAATGGAGAAGGAAATACATTGACTGGAAGGGATGACCAGAATCCATTTGCCGGGTATGCCTGGAATCCCAGAGATATCAGGAGAGTGAGTACCGTTGCATACCTGATTGTTTTTTCTGCTCTCGTCTTATTGTTTTCATTCGACGTAAAGAAAAGGACCAGGGCACCAATGAGATAAAAAAGAACTGAACCCGGAAGTCCTGTAAGGATTGATGAACCTGTTGTAAAGACACCTCCGAAACCCTCGCCAAAAACCCAGATTACAGAACACCACACAATTGCAGCGGCCTCGTTTATATTGAATGCCAGGCCTCTCTTTGTAACCAGGTAAATGACGCCTATGTAAAGCTGTATCACGGCAGCTGCTAGATCCATCAATGGCGGGTTACTGCTCCAAACATTTACGCTCAGCAGTATTACCTGAGTTACCGGAAATCCCATTGACAGCATTGGTATCAGGTCATATTGCGCAAAGAGGTTGTTCATTTCGGGTTGGACCTGTAAGATTGCATCAAGAATCCACATTACACCAAGTGCTATCCTGAGGAAAGACCTGGATCTCTGCTCCTTTATTCCTGCCTGGGATTTTCGGAATAATATGGCTATAAACGGCGCAGGAAGTGCCGACAGCAAAAATTCTTCGTAAAAAGGGACAAAGTCAGATGCCCTTATCACAGGGATGCCGAGATAGAACCGAAACTCGAAATAGAAAATAAGACCAAGAAGGATTGCCATTAAGGCAATCAGTGCATACGCAGTAAGCTTCAGGAGTGATCTCATCGGCCTGATAGGTAATGGATAGGGCAATAAGATGTTTTCACACCTCATGATCAGCAAAGCTGGCTCTCAATATCCTATCTTAACGGAAAATACAGACACAATACCCCACTGCAAATAACTGGAGATAGCAGGGATATTGCATTAGGCCAAACAGCTAAACCTTTTAAGAGAATAAACGATACTCAGGATTATGCTTGCACACGCTATCTGTGACCAAGAGCCAGTTGTATTTTTCTCCTATCAAGGAAATATGCAGTTTTATTTGAAGGGGCGGGTCTGAAATCAAGATCAAGCAGCTTTTCAGTGTTTTTTCTCCGCTTGTCTTCGCACTCAAGTATCTTAGGAAGGAGAGAAAAGTACTGGTTCTTGTTTCAGTTGTTGCGGCACTTACGGCAGTCTTCAGGCTGCTTGTTCCTATATTTTTCGGCGATGCAGTTAACTCAGTCGAAAGCACAGATTTCTCTGCTGCAGAGCACTTTGTTGTCCTGATACTGATTGTATCCGGGTTGAGTGCCATTGCACAGTTTGTTGTGAACTATGGCTCCCAATATCTTTCCCAGCGGTATGCGTACGAACTCAGGAAGGACGTCTTTCACCATCTCCTAAACAAAAAGTTCAGGTACTTCGAGACACAGACCTCAGGGAATCTGCTGTCAAGATCGACAATGGATATTGAAGCGACAAGAAATTTTGTCCTTAATGTACTGTCGCAGCTTATTCCGACGATCTTTCTGATTGCAATTGCTTTCTATTTCCTTATCACGCTTAATGCAATCTATTCCCTGTTCTTTCTTGTAGTTGTTCCATTGCTCATATATCTGGGTATCACATTCCAGAGGAAGCAGAGGAACCACTGGCGCAAAATAAGGGATACCTATGGCACCATGAACGAACGCCTGCAGGAAAATATAACGGGCCAGCGTGTTGTTCGCGGCTTTATAGGTGAAGAGCGGGAAATAGGTAGATTCACGGAAACTACGGATACGTATTTTCAGGAGTACAACCTTGTCGCTAAACTCCGGGGAAAATACAACAACCTCATGCCGCTGCTGATAAGTGCAGCTGCTACAGGCGTCATCCTGTATGGTGGCTACACTTCGCTATTGACAGGAAGCCAGATCGGGAACCTGGCCGCGGCTGTGAACATCTTCAACACGATGACATTTCCGGTTAGCTTCCTTGGAAGATTGATTGTCTTCTCTGAGAATGCAAGAGCTGGAATAGATCGTATCGATACAATAATAGACGGCAAAGACGAGGAAGCGGTATCAGGTGAAATAAGGAATCCATTAAGTCCGCCTGCTGAAGTTGAGGGGATTACTTTTTCCCGTGGTTCTAAAGTGATACTTAATGACATGAGCTTCCGCATCAGGAAAGGCGAGTTTGTCGCCATTACAGGAACCACAGGCAGCGGCAAGAGCACGCTAATAAACATGCTCCCCAGGTTATATGACCCGGATTCCGGAACAATTTCATATAACGGCGTAGTGTATGATAAGTTCACCCTTCCGGAAATAAGGGAAAGGATTGCTGTGGTACCACAGGAAATAAGCCTTCTCTCAGGCTCCATAAGAGAGAACATTGCATTCGGAAAGGGTGAGTTCACAGATCAGGAAGTCGTGGAAGCGGCAAAGATAGCCCATATTGACGACTTTATAGACAGCCTGCCTGACAGGTATGAAACAATCGTTGGGGAACGCGGTATAACATTATCCGGTGGGCAAAAACAGAGAATTGCCATAGCAAGGGCGGTCATAATGATGCCCGAGCTCCTTATCTTTGATGATGCTACATCAAGCCTTGATGCCGAGACCGAGCTGGACATATTCAATTCAATAAGGAAAAAGCTGCGTTCAACATCTGTCATCATAATATCCCTGAGGGAAACTGGGCTGAAGTTTGCCGATCGCGTTCTCGTTGTAGATAATGGGAACCTCGAGGATGTTACTGATTCCCGAAGGAATCTTATAGATGCTTCCAGAGGGAACGGCCTCGCCGGAGGTGATTGATCACGGCTAAGACATATGAAGAGGTTGAAGATGAACTGATAAAGGGAGGCAAAGGTTTTGCATCATTCAAACGAATGATTGGTGAAATGCTCTCCCAGAGGAGGGAATCAGCCAAACTGGGTATCTCTATCATAGTTACAGCAGTAATGGGTACGATATACCCGCTTTCAATCGGTCTTGCTATTGATGCAATCCTCATCCAGAAGAGCGCAATCCTGCTTGCTGCGTATGCATCCCTGTTTTTCGCTGTCTACGTAGTGCAGTTCTTTTCAAACCGTGTCAGGACGATTAGCTCGACCTACCTGGCACAGTATACCATAAAGAGCCTGAGAGACAAGGCATTCAAGAACCTCCAGAAAGTGCCAGTATCCTTCTACAGCAAGGTTAAGACGGGATACCTTATAAGCAGGATTAGCAATGATGGAGAGTCCCTAAGTGAATTCCTCACATTCCAGGTACCACAGGTGGTCTCAGGCATAACGACGGTAATAATTTCTGCGTCAATCATGCTTATACTTTCACCAAGGCTTGCACTTTACTCATTCATCGTGATACCTCTTCTTGTCGGCTTTACTTTTTCGCTTCAGCCGAGAGTCAAGCGTAATTATCTCAGGACAAGGAAGACGATTGCTGCAATAACGGGAAATCTGAGCGAAAACATCAATGCGATCAGGGCGATAAAGAGCTTCAATGTCGAAGGCAGGGTTGAGGGGAACTTTGATAAGCTCAACACTGCAAACTACTCAGCCAACATGAAAGCTTCAAGGTTGGCATCATCATACGGTTCGGTTGTCAGGATAATTGAGGCAGTGGGTATAGCTATAGTGCTGATAGAGGGTGGCATCATGGCTCTTGGTGGCCTGATCACCGTTGGGATACTTGTATCGTTTGTGTTTTACGTGCAGGAATTCTTTGATCCTGTCGTGCAGCTTTCACAGACTTATAACTCATATCAGTCGGCAATGGTTGGGCTTGTCCGGATATACGGCATAATAGACAGCGAGAAGGACAAAGACCCAGTGGATTCAGTCAAGCTGGAGGACTTCAAGGACAAGATTGAGGTCAAGGATGTCACATTCTCATATGGAGGTGACAACGCGCTGGAATCTGTATCATTCAGCATAAGAAAGGGAGAGAAAGTTGGCATTGTTGGACACACTGGCGCTGGTAAAACAACAATCTCAAACCTGATCATGAAATATTATCATCCAACGAGAGGGGTGATCCTGATAGATGGAAGGAACCTGGATGAAATTTCCACTGGTTCCTACAGGAAGCTTATAGCGCCTGTTCTGCAGGATCCATTCATGTTCAGGGGTACAGTTCTCGAGAATATACAGTTCGCCAATCCGTCTGCAACCCGTGAGGATATAGAGAAAGCAATAGAGCAGTTTGGATTGCACACCCTCTTTCAGCGGATGCCTGACGGCGTCGACAGCGAAATAGGTGAGATGGGACGAAACCTTTCAGAGGGACAGAGGCAGGCCATATCCCTGCTCAGGGCATTCATTCTGGACCCTGAGATCCTAATACTTGATGAGCCAACTTCGCAAATAGATCCTGCGTCAGAGAAAATCATAATGGTTGCACTCGAAAAATTCCTTCAGGGAAAGACTCTTGTCCTGATTACACACAGGTTCTCTCTTATCCGCCTGGTAGATGAGGTGATCGTACTTGATCATGGCAAACTCGTTGAACAGGGCAAAGTTGATGACCTGATGGCTGAGGACGGTAAATTTGCCCAGCTCTACAAGTACCAGAAGGCAGACAACGACCTGCTCTGATCAGTAGTTACTTGTTATCAGCGTCCCTTCTGGTGTGCTTTTATGAACAAAGTTCCTGACGCGTATGTCAAGCGACAGGTTCTTTGCAAGCTCAATAGCTGCAGGGTGAACGATCTTCGAGCCTCCGGATGCGATAGTTATAGCTGCATCGTGTGAAAGCACCTCATACAGAAAAGCTCTTTCAGATAGGGTCTTGGGGTCAACATTGTATATCCCGTTGACGTCCTTGAACAGTGTGATATTTGACGATCCATATGCACCGGCAAAGGCAACAGCACTCAGGTCAGAGCTATTTCTGCCGAACGTCCGTATCTTGCCATGGACGTCTGGTGCAAAGAATCCAGTTGTAATCAGGACATCATGTGACGCAAGGATCGCATCCACGTTCCTGCGGATTGTGGGGGATGATGCCTGGATATCTGGAAGGTAGCCGGAGTCTTTCCTGCATGCTATGAGGCCAAGCAGATCAGAAGGAACGAAAGCCGCGTTGTACCCTATTTCATTCAGGTACGCAGTGCATGTTGCTGCGGAAACCCTTTCTCCAATGGATAGGATTTCCGGCAAGTCTTCTTCCATAAGCATGCGTTCATGCCATCCTTCCCCTCTATCTGGATGCGGATTTACTGAACTCGAAAGTAGCTGTAAAGCGAAATCACTTGGATAACGGCCGATTGCTGCGCTCAGCCATCCAGCATGAAGTGATACAAGATCCTGGACATGACTTGATATCTCAGCTCTGCTGTGCGTGTACCAGTACATCAGTGAATCTGTGACTTTTTCAAACGCACTGACAACAAATACGCTTCTCGAATCACCTCCTGCTATGTCTCCGAGATTTCTCAGTGCATCGGCACCTGTAAGGCACGAACCGCCGATCTTGTAAAAATTTACCTTTTCGCTCATATTTGACCTCCAAGAGTGGCTGCAACCTCAGCATTCAGCAAAGTTGATCCCGCAGCGCCCCTTACGAGGTTGTCTACTACAAGAACGAATTGCAGGATGTTACCTGTCACCCTTATCCTTCCTATTGATACCTGCATACCATCCATCTTGCCTGGTTTACCGGAGTCAAGTCTCGGTTGAGGGCGATCCTTTGCATCCTGCAAGATAATCGGCCTCTCAGGAAGCGTTGGCAAACCGGACGGAAGATCCTTGTTTTTAAACAACCGGAACGAATCCAGAATTTCATCAAATGCGACGATCGAATCGAATTCTACGGTTACTGATTCCAGGTGCCCATTAACAACTGGTACCCTGGTACAGGTTGCAGTTAGTCGAAACTTTGTCCTGTTCCTGGAATCTAGTATCTTGTGTGTTTCTGCCACAATTTTCTCCTCCTCGCCCTGAATGAAAGGAACTACATTGGAAAGAATATCAAGGGAAGGAATGCCGGGATAACCTGCACCGCTCACGGCCTGTAGTGTTGTTACATCAACGCTTTTTATGCTAAATTCTGCAACGGGTGCAAGTCCAAGAACCAGACCAATTGTGCTGCAGTTGCCATTGGCAAGTATATATCCTTTGTTGAGGTTTGAAATCTCTTTGAAATTGATCTCCGGAACGACAATAGGAACATCAGGCAGCATCCTGTTTCCGGAAGCGTTTGTAACGATACGGTTCCCCATACCCCTTAGCTCCCTTTCAAGTATGGTGGCACTCTGTTCGCTTACTGCGCTGAAAATGTAGTCATAATGCTGCCTGTTTATCTCTTCTGCGTCGGCCTCTCGTATCTCCATGGAAAGACCATCTTTGTCTACTTGCAGGGAATTCCCAGCAGAATGTCGCGAAGCGTAAAGTGCATCCAGCTCAAAGTAAGGATGTTTTTCAAGCATTCTTATAAGTTCCTTACCGACTATGCCAGTCGCTCCAAGTATAGCGACCTTAAGGCGATCCATTCAGTTGCTTCCTCCGCTTTTATTCGTAGCTTTTTGCATTGCATTCGAGATGTCTTCGATCAGATCGCTTGGATCCTCTAGTCCTATGGACAGCCGGAAAAGTGAATCGTCTATGCCAGCTGCCTTTCGTTCTTCAGAAGTGAGGCCTCTGTGGGACATGGTTGCCGGATGCGATATTGTTGTGTTCAC
>JAKACH010000009.1:0-9341 GCA_021821635.1 Thermoplasmata archaeon
AATTGCCACAAGCACCCATGTTTTTTATTTTCGGTCAAGATTTGCAGTATGCCTTTTACTGCAATATCTTGTCAACGAAGCTGTTCGCTGGATCGACCAGTGATTTTCCGTTCTTTTCCACTGACTGAAGTGCAGGAGGCGCTGTGAGGTAATCCTTTACGTGTTCGTTGAGTCTCCTTGGGAAGCTGGGTATAGTGTTGTTCTCAAAGAAAACGCCTGTTGGAATTCTCTTATCCATCTCAAGTGCTTTCATGAAAGCACGCTGATAGATTTCCTCATAATGATCAGCATTACTCTCATTGATTGTGGGATTCCATGTCTTGTCATCTTCAAGCTTGTAAACCTTCTGCCTGTAAACTTCCATTGTGTTTATGTTGTTGTACGTCGGGCATGGCTGCAGAACATCGATAAGAGAAGATCCATCATGCATTATTGATCTCTTGATGATATCCTTAAGCTGCTTGGTATCGAAGGAGAATCCCCTGGCTACGAAGGTATAACCGGATGCAAGCGCGAGAGCAACAGGATTTACCTGCCCGAATACATTTGGCCTGGTAAGAGACTTTGTCTGCATTCCAAGAGCCATAGTGGGAGCAGCCTGACCCTTTGTCAGTCCGTAAACCTGGTTATCGAAGAGTACTACAGTTATGCCAGTATTTCTTCTTCCTTCAGCTACAAAATGCCCAGCCCCAATTGAAAGAAGATCACCATCTCCTCCTGTAAGAACGACCTTGAGGTTCGGGTTTGCCAGCTTTACACCGGTAGCAAACGGTATTCCCCTGCCGTGCAAAGTATGCATTCCAGCCGCGTTTACATAGTGAGGGGTCTTCCCCGAGCAGCCAATTCCTGAAACCATGGCAAGATTCTTCGGATCCAGGTTCAGTTCAGTGAATGCTTGCGTAAGGGCTGTCAATATGCCGAAATCCCCGCATCCGGGGCACCAGTCAATTGCCACATCAGTTCTAAAATTATGCACCATTTTCTAACACCACTACCTTTTCCTTCTTTTCTATTATCTTAAGAGAAGCCTCAATTACTTCATCCTCTGTGACATGTCGACCATTATATTTGAGGATCAGATTCTCAACGTCGATACCGGTATTCATCTTGATGACCTTGCATGCCTGAGCTGTCATATTGCTTTCCACTCCAATTACAGTCTTTGCCTTCTTTAGCACTTCAGAAACAAACTTTGAAGGGAATGGTTCAAACATCTTAAGATAAAGAAGATTTGCCTTTATTCCCTTATTTCCAAGGGCATCGATGACATCAAGTACAAGTCCCTTCTGGCTTCCCCAGGTAATAAAAGTAACATCTGCTTTGGCAGGTCCAAGAACAACGGCCCGTTCTGAGATGGGTATCTCCTCCTCGGCAGTCTGGAGTTTGAGGAATCTCTTCTCCATCTGCCTGTCCCTCATCCAGGTGTCCTCTGTGACATGACCCTTCTCGTCATGTTCATCTCCGGTAAGCCAGAATATATCCTTACCAAAATACCCTATGGGGGAAATACCGTTATTTGTATCCAGAGTGAATCTTGAAAACGCGTCCTTCCCGTCTGACCTGTCCGGTTGCTGTATCTTTATGGATGATCCATCCGGGATATCAACCAGTTCAGTTGTGTTTGCAAGGTTCTTGTCAATAAGGTGTATAACGGGTAGTTGATATCTCTGCGCATAATTCAGCGCACGGGCAGAGTCCTCTATGCACTCTTTCACATCGCCTGAAGAAATGACCATTCTTGGAAATTCACCATGGCCAGTGTGAAGGGCAAAAAGCAGATCGGATTGCCCGTTTCTTGTTGGAAGCCCGGTACTTGGCCCTCCCCTCTGATATAATGTCACGACAAGAGGGATCTCGTCCATTCCGGCAAAGGATATTGCCTCTGCCATGAGCGAAAAACCGGGACCGCTTGTAGCAGTCGCGCTCCTGGTCCCAGTCATTGCGGCGCCGGATGCCATGTTTATCGCAGAAATCTCGTCTTCTGCCTGAACGACAGTGACACCGCCTGTTATCAAGTTGGTGTTCTCGCCATCCATCCACTTGAGTTCTTCGTGCTCTTCCAGGATGGTGCTTTCGTCGCTTGCGGGAGTTATTGGATAATAGGTCTGGAACCTGAGCCCGCCGAGAACTTTACCAATTGCTGATCCATCGTTTCCAGTAAGAAGCATCTTCTTACCCATTTCCAGATCAGGAAGGTTCTTAATTCTCAGCTTATGATTGGCGCAATAATCATAAGCCGCATCAACAACCTTAATATTTGGTCCTATTACCTTTTCCTTGTTCCCGAATACGCTCTTTATAACCTTCTCAACATAATTCTTGTCTATTCCAAGAACAGCAAGAGTGGCCGCGGCTCCGAAGGTGTTGAAATATCTTGTTGGCGTACCATCGGAAACTGCCTCGGATACTACATTACCAAACGAGATCGGAATTGGGACAGCTCCCTTTGACTTCATATAATCGAGGACGCCCCTCACGTTGAGAGTGTGTCCTGCGCTCTCAAGCATTTCCTTGATCCTTCTTGATGTGTCCCTCATAATCATCCTTGCCTGAGATAGCTCAGATGTCTCGAAGTCTGCATCATAAAGCACTCTGGTTCCTTTTGAAATATCCTCGTGATGCTCAAAGATTGTATCGGGATCGAGCGCAACAAGTATGTCTACTGGGTACTTCAGTGAACGGACCTGGGAATTCTTCACACGAAGGTGAACGTAACTGTGCCTTCCCTTGATGTTTGAATGGAACTCCCTCACAGAAATTACCTGGTATCCAGAGTAGGCAAATGCCTTGCTGATCATGTTAGAAGCCGTGTCGATACCGCCACCCTGCGGTCCACCGATCACGATACTGAGATCTACATTTTCCATAACGCCAAGAATAGCAAATCAATTAATATACTTTTTATGAGCGCTACTGCTAAATTGCAGGAAAAGCGGATCGGCTCAACCTCCAAGTTCAAAGAATTTATTATGTATAGCCCCATGCGGTAGACGTGTTTGCAATCTACTTCCTTAAACCTGAAAACAGGCCTGCAGTGGACGCCATGAAAGATGATGACCTCATAGGCCGTCAGTCCATCATAACAAAAGATGCGTCTTCCTTTGATTTCAAGGATCCGGGCATGATAGTAATGGTTGAAGGATCCGCCGATGCCATTAAAGCTGTTGATTCCAGGTTCGGTTCCTTGATGGAAAAACTGGATAAGGATAGATCTGACCGGTTGTACGCTCTTATAAAAGAGGAAGAGAAGAAAGCAGACGAGGGTATGGGGTTCCTTTTTGGCTAAGAAAGTTCTTGTAGTCACAGGAATGCCGGGCGCAGGCAAGGACGAGTTTATCTCCGTTGCCCGTGACATGGGGTTTGCCGATTTTCACATGGGCAACACGGTAAGGAAGTATGCGGCGGTCGAGGGTATCCCGTCAACAGATTCTGATATTGGTGATTTTGCCTCAAGAGAGAGGGTCATTAGAGGCAAGGACATATGGGCAAGAAGAACCATAGAGACCATAACCGACTCTGACAGGATTATTATAGACGGGCTACGTAACCAGGAAGAACTGGATTATTTCAAGAGCGTAGAGGGCCATGTATTTGTCGTTGCTATTTTTGCGAACCGTGCCACAAGACTTTCCCGCATATTGAAGAGGAACAGACCGGATGACATAAAGAGCCTGGAAGAACTGATAGAAAGAGACAACCGTGAACTTTCTTGGGGGATAGCAAAGGCAATAGTTCTTTCCGATTATCTAGTCGTCAATGACACAACGCTGGAACATTTCAGGGAACAGTCCCGTAGACTTCTCTCTGAAGTCTCAGAAATTTCATAATGATTTTGAATAGGCAACAACTGCGTCGAAAAATTGCTTTCCGGCTGTAGGCTCGAGCTTTTCTGCAGCCTGGTAGGTATAATAGATCCTTTCAGGATGTGGCATGAGCCCTATTGCGTTCCCATACTTATTTGAAAGTGCTGCTATGTTCCGGTATGAGCCGTTTGGATTCCATGGATAACCAGCTGGATTTCCATCAGCGTCGACATACTGTAAAAGAATGCTACCTTGATTGCTTAGTGTCGTGAAGGTGCTTTCTGGGTCGTCAAGAACAATGCGTCCTTCCGAGTGAGCCACAGGTATCTCCCAGGCATTCCTGCCTGCATATGCAGCCCCAATCATTCTGTTTTTGGAAACTATCCTGACAAAAACCTTCCTGCATTCAAACCTGCCGGAAGAATTGAATGTAAGAGTAACTTTCCTCTCCAAATCTGGAGTCCCTGGAAGTAGGCCAAGTTCCACCATCACCTGGAATCCGTTACACACACCAATAATGGGCCTGTGCGAACTGTCAAAGTCCAGGATGTCGTGACCTGAAGCGCTCCTGATTCTGGCTGCAAATATAGCACCGGCTCTCACATAATCCCCAGCGGAGAAGCCTCCAGGAAAAAATATTATATCAAAATCCGACAATTTCTTGCTGTGGTCCTCAAGCTGCTTAATGTGAACATATTGAGGAACTGCACCCGATCGCCTGAAGCTCTGGTATGCCTCATACTCGCAGTTTGTTCCTTCCATCCGTACTATTGCAACAGTTGGCTGGCCGGAAGAATCCGTTTACTGACCGCCCCTTCTCTCCTTGGCTTTCATTCTAAGATCGGGAGAACCGCATTTCCTGCACCTCTTTGCTGTTGGTGCATTCCTTGCATTGCATTTCATGCATATTTTTTTGTTTAATCTTCTTTCGACTGCTTCTGGAAACGGCATCTATGTACACTTCCCTGTATTATCTTTACGTTCACCTGATTGTTTACTCCCTAATAATTCTTGTACTGGGTTCCATAACATTCTCTCCTCTCTGAAGGTCGGAGCTATCTTGCTCAAATCATTTTAAAATTGAGGGGAAAATTCGCTACATTGCTTTCTTGTTCTTCTTCAGTAGGAGGCTACTGCCTATATTATCCTTGGTATTAGAAGCTCCCAAAATATAAGAAACACAATGAAAAGGCCAAGATAGTTTGCAATTGCACTCGCGGTCTTCTCGTTGGAAAGCGACTTGATTTTCCTTTTAGTTCCAAATATGTAAAGAGTGTCTTTCAGGAACTGCCCGCCGTCCGTAATTAGGATTGGCAGGGCGTTCGTCAGGCCAAGTAGAAAACTCAACCAGAATACCCAGAATAACATGTTGGTTGAAAACCAGAACAATGGTGCGTAAAATGGAGTTGCGAATAGTGATGCCAGACTTGAAGGTACCGGCGACAGTCCCTGGAAAGGTAGAGAAAGGGTTGTGAAGAATCCCTGTGTTCCCCCATAAATTGCATCTGCGCCAAACACGGTTGACTTTATAAAACCCATTGGATATCCAGCAATGCCGATGTAGGAAGATGTCACACCAAGGAAACTCTCACTCTTGAAGGCAGGAGAGTTAAGTCCTGGAGCATATTGTGCATAATAGTCATATTTTGAGGCCGTAGTAAGATTTACTTTCTGATATGTGACTGAGGATGATGAATTAGAGTATATCATGGTTATGGACACTGTAGTATCAGGCGGAATAGAGTCCAGCACGTTTGTAAGAGAGGTCTGGTTGTATATTGGGGTGGAATCTACGAAAGCTATTATTCCACCGGGAATAATTGTGTTATAAGCAGGAAAACCATTGAGAGTGCCAGAAACGACCAGCCCGGCTGGAATATCATAGCTTTTCAGAACACCTCCGGAAAGTATGCCTGCCGCTGTCATGGTTCCTGGAAGAATTGTAGAGTTCTGGAGTTCGTTCAGTATATTGTCACCACTGTAATTGCCAAAACTAACCAATTCGGATCCTGGAAAAATTACACCCGAAACAGGGGAATCTGAAGCAACTTCCTGCACATATGCCCCTGGCTGATATGCATGAACGGAAGGCATAAGAAGAAAAACAAGTATGAGGAATGATATCAGAGCAATAATTATGTTTATTGAGGGCCCCGCGGCAAATATGCGACGTCTTACGACAGGATCGGCCGCCAACATAGCTTCCTGTTCCGGTTCTACAAATGCACCAATCGGGATGATGAAAAAGAGAGCACCGACAGAAGATACTGGAAGTCCGTGCTTTCTTGCAGTTATACCATGCATCAGTTCATGTACCACTACTGAGAAGATAAGTGCGACTGATCCATAAACCAGCGGAATATCCCTGTTTATACCCGGAAGCACAATATATTCCGTGAGTGGAACAGAAACGACCTCCTTAATTTGTGTTGCAAGGTAACTTTCATACAGAAGAAGAACAATTCCGCCTATTAAAAAACCAAGAACTATTACAACTGAGATTTTTGAAAACAGCTTTGACCCGTTGACTCTTGAAACACGATCCAGGATTCCCCTGTTCTTTACTGCCTTGAGCATGAGAAATGGTCCATATACCTGGAAATTCTTAGTTTTAGCTATACGTTTGGAAAGAGCAGTTAGAATAACTATCCATGCTACTATTAAGAGAATTGCTATTTCCAGGCCGCTGATCATTGACGCCTAATTTCTCACATATATTACTCTTTTTCCTTAAAGAAAGGAAAAAGGTCCGGGACATATTCATTGCTTATGAATCAGATCCAGTCCCATACGGAATCACTGAGTCCCGAGTAGTATTCCAGTGCGGCTTTCGATTCCGGTTCCCCGATCAGTGACCTGAATAATATTGAAATGTACTCCTCTGCTTCGGGCGAAGGTACAAACGTAGTGACATAAAGCCTGCCTCCCATAATGCTGAGGAATACCTGGAACCGTGGTATCCTAGCTTCACCCATCTGCATTCTCATGCCCATCAGTTTCTGTACCTTGAAGTATGCTTCATAGATATTATCCTTCTGAGAAATAACAATGAAACCGTTTTCCGAAAGCGATGTGGTAGAGAAGACAAGTACCTTCAAGCCATCTGCATAAATGGACGGCCCTACTATCTCTCCTACGGTTTCTTCAGACAACATGTTTAACTTAGAGACAAGAGGATCATCGGTCGGTGCAATCAGTGAATATTTTACAACCGAAAGTGGAAAATATCTATTGAGATCCTCCATTCTTGCTCTCATTGGCGTGGATGCGGTCAGGCTGACAATACGGAAATCTGAGCTTATTCCAACAAGACCTGAGAGGAGTTCATGGATCTCTGGCATCTTGCTGCTGCTGAACCTGAAATCAATAAAGAGCTCGTTCCTTATCATATACGTGTTGTTAAGTGCAACCGATGGGGCTTCAAGCAGATCTGTGATGATTTTCATATTTTCCTGCTTCTTAATCCTCTCAGCTATCGTATAATACATCCTCTTCTGAATCACTTCTCTCCTGGAAAGAATGGGAGAAATAACCGTGCTGGATTTCGATGTTTTTTGGAAAAACAACTGAAGGTAGAGGTCCGTTGATTCAGTGAAGATGTATGCCTGAAACCTTTCATCTGTTCTTGAAAGAAGATCAAAAATTTCAGATCTGAGCCTGATTGCAAGTATGCATTGTTTGTCAAGTTTACCGTCTGCAGTACTTATCCTCATTCAACACTCTCCCCCTACTCTGGACAAAACCTTTTCCTTTCCTATGCCTACAATGTTCATACCCTGCCAGAATTGGATTCCAAAGAGTGTTAGAAAGAGTATAAGAGCTCTTCTGATCATTTTTGTTTTGTTAGTCACATTCTTAATAGCCACATTATAGGTCAAAGCTTACAGCCCTCTAATCCCCGAATTGCAATCAAGTGATGCAAAAAACGGCATATACAAGCTTCTGTTCTCCGGTTTGAGTATATTTAATCTACGGATGCCAACCGATAACATTAATCAGATAATAAACGCCACATATAAGGTGTTTTGGTTAAGCATTCAATTACAAAATATCGGTTCCTGATAATGAGATCTTCATTTTACCTGAAGATCACTGCCTATCCTGATAAAATGGGCAAACATTTTAATTCCATGAGCTGAAAGAATCACTCAATTATGAGGTCATCTATGTCCCGTGGGTAATATGTGATCACCTCAGGCCCTTCCTTGTGCATTATGATGGTGTCAGAATGCCTGAAACCTCCAAGACGTGGAATGTACAGACCTGGCTCGATAGTAAAGACCATGTTTTCCCGAATCAGTGAATCATCCCCGACATCAAAGAAAGGTGATTCATGACCTTCGAGGCCTATGCAGTGCCCGCTGTGATGCAGAAGGAGCTGTGACACATCGTTCACCTTGGCAAATGAATTGACCAAACGATCTATTTCGCTGAACTTGGATCCTACTTTTAACGCGGAGATTGCAGCTTGTTGCATTTCCACCATCAATCCATGATATTTACGCATCTGTGTTGTAACTTTTCCCACAAACAAGTTTCTCTCTATCTCCACATGATAACCGTCAATATTTCCATCGGCTCCTGATCCCAGCAGGTCATCTTTCTTGATAGGTCTGTTGATTGAAAGCGAGTGCGGGTAATAAGAGTGCGTACCCACCTGTCCACGGAATCCAGCCGATATATCTATGGGGTAACGAATTGGCGGCAGATAATCCCTGCCAAATGCGTTCATTGCAGCAAGACAGGCATCTGAACTGGCTTTGTGCGCGATTTGAAAGTCGAAAAGACCTGGCTCCGTATAATCCTGCAAAAGCCTGTGGGCATAGTTTGCCCATTTTGCACTCTCCCGGAGGACGCGCTGCTCATTTTCGCTCTTTATTCTGCGTATATCGTACAGGGACGAGGAGATATCCACGATCTTCTCTTCGTCCATTATTTCGGAAACTGGCATACCCCTGAAGCCGTATACCGAGGGATACAGCGATGTATTGTCAACTCCCAGATCCTTTGAACCGTTCAATTCATGGAACCACCTGGTGAATTGCTTGAGCGGGTGAACTTTTCCAGGGTAATCGAAATATGAGTATGAGTTGCTGATTATGCTGGATAGAAACATTGAATGCTCTTCCTCGAGCTTCGGTCCCATGAAATAGACCTCTAATTCACCGGTTATGAACAAACCTGCCGGGCGCTCGGTCTGGATATATGTCATGCCAGTGAAATATTTCATATTGGTCGGACTGGAAAGAAAAACGCCACCAAGATTTCTCTTCTCCATAATGGAAGCCACGGCGGACAACCTTTTTCTATACTCAGACTCAGGGATCAGGTGCATTGCAGTTGAAGTTTTAGCATGCATTTATAACTTGCCCACTGTTGGACATACGCACAGATATCATGTTACAGAATAAGCAGATGAATTCACTTTTCGGCCATTTTCCGGGAAAACTCTGAGATACTCTCTATTGCAGAATCAATTTCTTCTGCAGTATTGTAGAAATGTGGAGCAAGTCTTAATCCAATATCCCTGCTTGATGT
>JAKACH010000009.1:9441-40961 GCA_021821635.1 Thermoplasmata archaeon
ATCCTGCCTGAAGCCGTTGAGTGAACTGACATGAATGGCAGTTAAAAGCCTGGTTTTTTTACCTGCCGAAGTAACGTACTGCTCTCTGGTCAGGCGATAGTTGCTGTTCCTCAACAGTATTTGCCTGGCTCCATACTTATTTTGTGCCAGAATAATGTGATTGGTCGTTGGATATTCAAGATCTGAAGTGACTATCTCATTCCTTCCGCGGTATGAAAAGCTGCTCAGAAGTGACCCAAATGCTGAAGACACCGAGAAATGTGGAGAAATTTCATCCCTATTCGCATTAATGATCCTTGCAAAGAGATCCTTTGATTCCTCAACCTTTTCAGCCCATAAATCCCATGGATTTCCAAATTCTATAAGGTCTTGTTCATACAGTAGCAATGAGTTTCGCATCTGCTTGTAGAAAGGAGAATGGGAACACGCGGCCAAATAGATCCCTTTTGTCAGGATATCAAAACCTGTATCCATGTTTTTCTAACACTTAGTTAGCAGTCCGTTAACTAATTTTTGATCACACACTGAACCCATAGACTTGAATTATCATAGCAACATCATCCTCTTCAATCAAGGATTTTGGCTTTGGAATTACAGTATGGGAAAGATTATAAGGGCAGAGATATATATATGCAATATGACAAAAGTTACAATTTCACATATAAAAGCCGATATAGGTAGCCTACCCGGACACACTACCGTTTATGAGCCAGTGGTTGAGACGGTGAGAAGGTATGTGAAGGAACATTCTTCCTCTATTCTGAGCGACTTCTACATTTCGCACATCGGGGATGACATACAGATAACTATGATACATGATCGCGGTATCGACAATGAGGAGGTTCATAGGATTGCGTGGGATGCCTTTAAAGCCGGTACGGAAGTTGCAAAATCGGTTGGATTATATGGTGCGGGGCAGGATCTTCTCAAGGACGCATTTTCGGGAAACATCAAGGGAATGGGTCCTGGGATCGCTGAAATGGAGATCACACCAAGGAAGAGCGAGCCTTTTCTCGTGTATATGATGGATAAGACGGAGCCGGGGTCTTTCAACTACCCTATCTATAAGATGTTTGCTGATCCCTTCAATACGCCGGGTCTTGTTATAGATCCTAACATGCATGAGGGGTTCACGTTTGAGATATGGGACATTATCGCCGGCAAGAAGATAGAGCTCTCAACCCCGGAGAACCTGTACGATATACTTGCAATGATAGGCTCGAAGAGCAAGTATGTCATCAAAAGAGTCTATACGAAAAGCAGTCATGAAAAGTTACCAGATGAAAACGTCGCCGTCATTACGACTGATAAATTATCATTCATAGCTGGAGAATATGTAGGCAAAGACGATCCGGCCGCAGTCGTCCGGATACAATCTGGCCTACCGGCCTCGGGAGAGGCAATGGAGGCATTCAGCCACCCGTTCCTGGTTTCAGGCTGGATGCGTGGATCATTCAATGGCCCCTTAATGCCTGTGGGCATGAAAGATTCAAAGATGACACGATTCGATGGTCCTCCAAGAGTGGTCTGCCTTGGTTTCGTCCTGAAGGATGGGAAACTGACCGGACCGGTAGACATGTTTGACGATCCTGCTTTTGATGGTGCCAGAAGAAAGGCAGGAGAAATAGCAGAATATGTCAGGAGAATGGGCCCGTTTGAACCTCATAGGCTTCCTGATGAAGAAATGGAATATACTACCCTGCCAAAGGTGCTTGAAAGGTTCAAAGACAGATTCGAAGCGATAGAATCGTCGATAAAGAAGAAAAAGAACCTGATTTCGACAAAGGACACTGATTGAATGCGTAGAATGAGGGTTTACGTGGTGCAGCCACATCTTTCAGTGCCGCACTGTGTTTGGTCTTGTTCCACTTAACCTGTTACTGTTCCTAGCAGGGGAGTCGTCGACAGAACAAGACTCTTCTGGCTTGTTGAAAAGAAGGCGTGCTTGACCGGCCAGACCCCACAGTTGTCTCGGGAATAATCCATATGTGTAGGAATATCCACGCACGCATGTCCTGACGCACTTGTTACATGACTCTGCCGATTTTACGTAAGACCAGAAACCTTCGCTCCTGAAGTACTGCTCGAAGGACCCTTTCTTCAGATCATAAGCATATGTGTAATCGCAGTTGTAGACCTGTTTATTTGGGGTTACGTAGAGAAACATCTTTGGAAAGTGACATTTCCATGGTTTGCCGTTAACAAAATCCTCAAGAACCTCATCAGTCTCAAGCAGCGGAAATCCTTCCCTCTTAAGCTCGAGAAGGGTTCTGTAGAATTCTTTCAGTTTCTCTGAATCGAGGCCCACATCAAAGTTAGGCGTCGTTTCCGAAGTTGTCTGGCCGAAGTCGAGTGACTGCTCAACAGAGTTGAACGATATACCTACTCCCATCTCTGAAGCCAATTCAGCCATCCTTCTCATCGAATTCCAGTTCAAGCTGCTGATTGTGGTTACCAGTGCCACCTTGGTCCTGCCTATTTTTTTCAATTCGTAGATCCCACGAATGACTTCACCAAATGTATTAGGCCGGCCACGTATCACGTCATCATAGTCGTTGTAATAGTCAAGCGATACAAAAGCAAAGTCAAGATTCTTGAGATCCCTGGCCTTCTTCTCTAACAGGGAGCCATTTGTATTCATCACTGTAACAAAGCCTTTGTTCTTGGCATAGTCCGTTATTTTAGCTATATCCTGCCTGATCAGCGGTTCTCCACCAAACATATAGTATCCGCGCATGCCTGCATCATATGCTTCATCAAGCATATTGAAAACATCCTCAGTCTTCATGTCTTCTTTCATTCTGGGGATATTTTTCCAGTAAGTGCATGTCTTGCATCTGGAGTTACAACCGAACGTCATAGCATGGGCCAGGAAGAATGGTCGATGCGTGAATAGTCGAGATTTGAGCATTGAATTGAGCGCGTCAAGATACCTCTTCCAGTCTCCGGTATTTTCATAGTCGTGCGGGTGAACATTCGCTGCATTATGAATCTGAACAGTTTGAGTCATAATAAAGAAAATCTCTGCCTAAATATTAACGAAATAACTTACATTTATGCTTTTTATAACAATTTATTTCTGGCGATATAGCCTGCAAAAGGTTTTTTCGGAAACAAATGCCCAATTGTGGATACCTAATTACAGCGTATATCTATCGTAAATAGATGGATAATGCTCAGCCAAATTGATATTCAGGTCCAGCACGTTCACGTAGGCTGTACCGAAGAAAAACAGTGTATATTTTGTATTTTCTTTTATGATTCCATCCAGATACGCAATGCTTATTCCTGTAACGTTATGAATCCTGGCTGCCTGTAAAGTAGCATTCTGGACTGTTATATCTGGATCCAGACCGGATGCTGAATCATTCCTTGGATGGAAGAAGCCGCTGTAATTGAATTCCTGGGCGATTAGCGATGAGCCTATGGTTGTGTTGTTGAAGCTGATAAGTGATCCATTTGCCTGTACGGGCATAGCAAGCTGTGCAATACCTGTAACAACCCCTGGGAACAGCAGGCCACAAGCAACAAGCGAAATCAGAGCTATCCTTATTGGTACTGAGAGTGAGTTTGATTTTTTCATTCCTAGATTCCCCCGAAATGCGCAATAACGAATGCAATAGCCGCTATCCCGGCGAATGGCAGAATGACACCGCCCAATCCGTAAAGAAAGACATTCTTAAGGAATATCCTCATCGCACTCTGTGGCTTGAATTCAGCACCCCGCAGGGCAAGCGGTATGAGAAAAGGAATGATCAGTGCATTGAATATTAGCGCTGAAAGAACCGCAATATGGGGAGTCAGGTGAAGAAGGTTTAACTTGCTCAGGCTTGAAAGTGCGGCGGCGGTGAACATAACCGGAACAATCACAAAGTATTTTGCTACATCGTTTGCGATACTGAATGTCGTCACTGCTCCGCGGGTCATAAGTATTTGCTTGCCCATCATAACCACGTCAATTATCTTAGCAGGATTTGACTCCAGATCAACCATGTTCGCAGCCTCCTTGGCAGGTTCAGTGCCGGATGCCATTGCGATTCCCACATCCGATGCAGCTAGAGCGGGAGCATCGTTTGTTCCGTCACCTATCATTGCGACAATCCTGCCGCGTGCCTGCTCCTGCTTCACAAGATCATATTTCGTTTCCGGTTTTGCCCTGGAAACATAATCATCGATGCCGACTTCGCGAGAAATGCTTGATGCAGTTGCTTCTATGTCCCCAGTGATCATGACGGGTTTTATACCCATATTCTTGATTGAAGCAATCCTGCTTTTTATTCCAGGCTTAACTTCATCCCTCAACCTGATAAGACCAATTATTTCTCCGCCTTCTGCAATAGCCATTATAGTGTCACCCGATTTTGCGGCATCATCCACGATGTTGTCATAGTTCAGCGGAATTGTTTTGACAATCTCTTTTATCGCATCCGGGGCTCCCTTGATTATATCTATCTCGTCCTCCCTGCTTTCAGGATCATATTTGCGCCTTATCCGCTTGTGCTGAAGGATCCCTTTTCCTCCTTTTGGGAGAAAGAAGTCTGATGCCTCCTGAAGGTTTGCGCCGCTTTTGCGTGTTGAAGCGCTGAATTCCTCGAACTTGACTCTTTCGATGATAGCAAATTCATGCGGAACAAAGCCTTCCTGATATGCGAGTTCTACCATGCTCTTCCCCTCTGGGGTGTCGTCATCCCAGGAAGACATGAAAGCAGCTTCACCCACATCGCGTTTCGTGTGCTTTCCAAGCGGGATGAATTCAATCGCGGTTCTCATTCCGCGGGTAATCGTACCGGTCTTGTCAAGAAGCAGCGAATCAGTATCTCCTGCTGCTTCTATTGCTTTCCCGGATTTTATTATAATCCTCTTTTCTGACATTCTGTTGATACCGGAAATACCTATTGCAGGAAGAAGTGCACCAATAGTAGTTGGAAGAAGCGACACATATAGGGCGATCAGGACAGAGAGATCCAGGCCAAGCTTAAGGATAACGCTAAGGGCGAGGATTGAGATGACAATTATGGAAAAAATGGCGGTAAAACCCGCAAGCAGTATAGAAACAGCACGTTCATTCGGAGTCTTTGGCCTGGACGATGATTCAACGAGCTTTATCAGCTTGTTGAGGAATGTTTCACTTGGGTTGACACTCACCCTTGCGATTATGCTGTCGGACGTGATCATGGACCCGCCAAGAACTGTTGTTCCGACAGATTTCCTGACATTCACAGATTCCCCGGTAAGGAGTGACTCGTCAACCATTGCTATTCCTTCCATGACTTCACAATCTATCGGAACAACCTCGCCTTTCTTGATTAGGAGAAGGTCTCCTTTCTTGAGCTGCTTGGATGTCACCTCCGATATTTCCCTGCGGTCTTCAGAGACTATTTTTCTGGCAGGAACTTCCTTTTCAATCTTCCTGAGAGTTGAGGCAGTATTCTTAATCTGGGCCTCCGCGATCGAATCTGATAAAGTGCTGAACCAGACAGTTAGGATAAGTATCACAGCAACTTCAATGTAGAACGGGACCTCGGAGACGCTGGAAACCTCGGGTATGAGGGATGGATCGATAGCCATCACTGCGACGATTACAAAGCAGATTTCTACTATGAACATGACCACGTTTTTATAGAGAAGGGTTGGACTCAGTCTCCTGACAGAGTCCTTTAGTATCGCCATTTTGTATAATTTCGGTTTGGTGATCTTGAATTTTGTAACGGCAAAATGAGGTTCAGAATCCATTCTTGAATCCCTCCAGGTAAGACAATATTGGACCAATTGCAAGGAACGGGAAGAATGTTAGAACTGCAAGTATAAATATAGCCACAATCAGCACAGCTGTAAATGCGAATGTATCGGTTCTTAGCGCTTCAGACGCGTATCTCTTCCTCTGAACCATGTTGCCGGCAATCGCAAGCATGACAGCAATTGGTATGAAACGACCAAGCCACATGACAATTCCTGTGCTTACATTGAAATATACAGTATTGCCAGCGGATCCGAGAAAGTCGGACCCATTGTTAGCGGCGGCGGATGTGTACTCATATAAAATCTGGGTAAAGCTTAATGAATTTGTTCCGAGGCCCGCTGCAGCCTGCGCTCCAATCGCGAATGTTATAACTGTTGGAATAAGTATGATTATCGGGTGGCTGAGGAAGGCGATTATGGCGAGTTTTACATCACCTGCATTTATCTTTGTCCCAAGATATTCTGGCGTTCTGCCCGCCATAAGTCCAACTATGAATACTGTCATTATAACATACATGAGCATGTACATGGCCCCGACGCCAATTCCGCCAGGTGTGGCCTGGATTATCATTCCAAATAATGCAGCAAGAATGACAAGCGGATTGAATGCAGAAAGGCTTGCATTCACGGAGCCAGTTGTAAATGCGGTCGTAGTTACTGTCCAGAATACAGACGAAGCAGCGCCGAACCTGACCTCCATTCCCTGTCCAAGGTGGGTTATCGGTATGAAGGCTATGACAAGATCGATGAAGTAGAGAGAATACGAAGCTACTATGATTGTCCGTCCCTCTTTCATCCGCCCAAGCATCCTTCCAAACAAGAAGGGAAGTGAAGTTGGGATCAACATCATTAGGGCAAGTTCAAAAAGATTAGTGATCTGGCTTGGATTCGTCAGTGGGTTTGCAGCATTAGATCCAAAGTATCCCCCTCCATTGGTGCCTAGCTGCATTATGGATACTAATGAAGCAATAGGTCCAGACTTGACAACCTCAGATCCTCCAATTTCAAGCGTCTTGAAGATTGTGTATCCATTGAGCGACTGGGGCACCCCGAGGAATATAAGGACTAGGGCGGCGACACCGGATAGTGGGATAAGCACCCGGACTAAAGTTCTTGTATAGTCAACGTAAAAGTTCCCCAGTCCTTTTGTTTTTCCAGTAAGACCCCTGAATACTGCAATTCCAACGGAAAGTCCGGTAGCCGCAGAGGTAAACTGAAGAAATTGTATCACGGCCATCTGCGACAAGTAAGATAGAGCACTTCCGCCATTGTAATGCTGCAGGTTAGTGTTTGATGAAAATGAGAGCGCCGTATTGAAAGAAAGTGACCATGACATGTCCGGCGCATGCATCGGATTCAGGGGGAGGCTTCCCTGGAACAGGAGCAACACGAAACCAATAACTGCCTCCACTGCGTTGAGTGCAAGTACCGCCCTAAGATAGGCTTTCCATCCCATCTCCTCATATGGATTCACACCCCCAAGATAATAGATTGCCCTTTCTACCGGACCGAAAATCCGGTCGAGCTTTGTTCTCCTTGTTGAATAAACTGATAGCAGGTATGATGAAAGGAGCCAGCCACATACCAGGACAGATCCGAATTCCACGACGATTATGAAAGCTGCACTGGTGGTAATCATGTGTACATCCTCTTGGTTATCATATACGAAAATGTGCCATTAGCTGTTATACATAGACAGTAAAATAAAAATATGGATACAAGTAAAAATGTGTGCATGGACCACTCCAGCAGCGGGATCTATTGTACTCTTGCAGTTTCCTGAGTTCTGTGCGATTTCAGGACTATAGAACTGACGGTGCTCTTTATTCCCTGTATCTTCATTATCTTGTTCTTCAAAAGGTCGCGCAGTTCTTCAATATCATTTACCTTAATGAGGATGACGACGTCAAATTCACCCGTTACCTCATAAATTTCAGTTATGTTCTTGAACTCTTTAAGAGCAGCCACCACTTCATCTACGTGCGGCGAGTCTACAAAGAGATCAATGAATGCCTGTATGCCATCGTCCATTATTGACCTCCCTCATTTTTCAGACCAGATAATTCCAACGTTGTATAAATAACTGGAAGGTAAACAAGAGGACCTGCGACATTTATCATTTTAAAAGTCTCTCGGTACAGCAATTCAAGCCTGATAAATGGAATTTCCAGATGATACTGGGTCTGAGAGTTTCGTCTCTTTATCTTAATGCTTCTAAGAGAAATGATCTAATTCAATTACAATGCTTGCTCTGAAGACTTCAGTGATTGCCTTTAATTCACCAAAATCATTCAGGAAGAAGAAGTTTACGATGATCGATTTCGAAATATTATGCCTCCAGCTTGCAAGTTACTCAGCATTCATGAGTTGTAGAACCTGCAGAAATATAGGAGATGTTATTTCTCCATCAATGATTCCCGGAGGATTGACGTTATATAACCCCTGACTTGTGAAAAGCTTAGTTTTGGCGGCATCGGTTTCTCGTCTGGGTTTACAAGGACTTCCAGGACTCCTGCTGATTTTGCTGCAAGAAATTCATCAATTGCAGGATCCAGATCAGATAATTTCTCGACTCTCCTTCCATATATGCCAATGGATTGAGCAAGCTTCGAAAAATCTGGATTAAGAAGATCGACACCCCATTCAGGATATCCCATTACCTCCTGCTCGAATTTTATCATGCCTAGTTTTGAGTTGTTGAAAACAACGACCTTGATCCTGCGGTCATACTTTCTTGCAGTGATGAGTTCCATCATAGTCATTGCGAAGCTTCCGTCACCAACAAGTGCCACGACCTGGCGATCTGTGGCGAATGATGCACCCACAGATGCGGGTATGCCAACCCCCATGCTTCCAAGCCATGGTGAAAAGAGAAATGTCTTCCCCTCCTCTGTCCGGAAATTTCGCATTCCCCACACCGTTACGTTGCCGGTATCCACAACAATGACAGCGTTCTGGTCAACCTTGCGGGATAATCTGGCTGCAACTATCTCCGGTTTCATTGGTTCCGAAATGTCATTCTCAACTTTTTCGAGATCCTTGATCCAGGATTCTTTTGCTCCCTGAAGTTTTCCATAAAACTTATCTTCTTTTGTTTCCGGATCGACATTCATAAGGAAGTCTGAAACTGTGCAAAGGCATTCTATGCTTGAGTTGAACCTCTTATGAAGGTTGGAAGGGTTTGATTCAACCTGAATTATCTTGATATTGTCTCGTATGAAAGCAGCGTAAGGGAAATTAGTTCCAAGAAGTATGAGCAGATCAGCATCCTTCATAGCACCTATTGATGCTTTAGATCCCAGCAGGCCAAGCCCGCCAAGTACTTTCTTGTCGAAATCGCTCATAATGCCTTTTGCATTCAGTGCGTATATTATAGGGGCGCCTATTTTTTCCGCAAAGTTATTGATCGAAGCGGTCTGCCCTATAGAGCCCCTACCGATAAACAGCAGGGGCCTTTGGCTCTGATTTATTGCATCGACTGCTTCTTTTGGGTCAAACTTGTAAGATATCACAGGATATTTTCCAATACCATGAAGCTGTTTTGACTCCGATGGCGATCTGAGCATATCTACAGGAAGCGTGATGTGAGCAACCCCGCCCTTCACCTTTGCTTCGTGGCAAGCCCTCATCGTTATGTATTGGGCGCTTTCCGGGTTAACAATCTGCCGATTAAAGATGGAAACATCGTCAAAAAGCCTGTTGATATCAACCTCCTGAAAATAATCATGTCCGATAAGATCAGTTTCAACCTGGCCAGTCAACGCTATGACGGGAACATGATCCATTTTTGCCTCGTAGAGGCCGTTGAGAAGATGTATTGATCCGGGACCGGAAGTTCCCATGCATGCAACCGGCATACCTGTCATTTTTGCTTCAAAGGCCGCTTCAAGGGCGGATCCTTCCTCATGCCTACCCTGAACATATTGTATATTTTTGTTTCTTCTAATTGCGTCTATAAGAGGATCAATGGAGTCACCCGGTATTCCATAAATTCTCTTCACGCCGCAGGAGACAAGCGTATCCACTATAACATCTGCAACTGTCGTTCCCATAATCATGAGTATGGCATAATTGAAAATCTTTTGCTGAAGTGCGAAAGTTATCCAAGTACTGAGAAAGTGCGGGTAAACTTATGAATCAGATTGGCGAATATTTATTTTGATATAGTGCTCAGGTTGCTTATGGGCAGCGCTTTTGATAAAGATAAGATTTCACTTGTTGGAGAAGATGAGAAACCTGAGGAACCCGAGTTTTCGGTCAAGTATATGGACATGAGCGTAAATCCATTCGAGGATTTCTACTCTTTTTGTAATGGAACATGGGCCCGAGAGCATCCAATTCCAGAGGATAAGGCTTTCTGGAGCGGCTCAGCTGAACTTTTTGAAAAGAACAGGTATATCCTAGTGAAGATACTTGAAAAATGTGCAACCACGCCATCCGGGAAGCTTGATCC
The DNA here is from genome assembly GCA_021821635.1 of Thermoplasmata archaeon. Lineage (GTDB taxonomy): Archaea > Thermoplasmatota > Thermoplasmata > Thermoplasmatales > Thermoplasmataceae > UBA582. The sequence goes on from JAKACH010000009.1 coordinate 19,634, forward strand.
GGTACGGAAGATGCTTGGTGATTTTTATTATTCCGGTATGAACGAAGACCGTATTGAAAGTCTTAAATTCAAGCCTGTTGAAGGATTTATGGAAAAAGTCAACAGGGCAGAGAACAAAGAGGATTTGCTGAATGTTGTAAAAGATCTTCATTCTATAGGCATCCCATGCCTGTTTTCCTGGGACTCAAGCACGGATGCCAAGAACAGTCAAGTTTATGCAATGTACCTTAAGCAGGGCGGGATTTCTCTTCCTAATCGTGATTATTATTTTGATGAGTCTTTCGACAAGCTTAGGAAAGAATACGTGAAGCACATTACAAACATGTTCAAGCTTTATGGTGTACCTGATGATGCTGCAAAGAATGCTGCAGATGTTGTCTTCGGGCTTGAGACTGGACTGGCAAATGTCAGCAGGCGCCCCGAAGAGCTAAGAGATCCGGAGAAGAATTATAACAGGATTTCAATTGATGAGATAGGTAAGAGGTTTCGGTCCATAGATTTCAGATCATATTTCGCACAGATTTCACTGCCCAAAGTCGATTATGTCGTTGTATCCCAACCTGAGTTCATCGATGGCCTTGGAAAGCTTCTGCAGGAAAGCAGCATCAGTGACTGGAAGATATACCTGAAGTGGAAAATCCTTCATTTTGCTGCACCATACCTCCATAATGCAGCACAAGATGAGGACTTTGACTTCTTTGCCAGAAAGCTATTCGGAAGGAAACAAAAGGAAAAGAGATGGAAGAGAATGGTTTCAATTACCGATGCACATCTTGGTGAAGCGCTGGGAAAATTATATGTTGAACAGGAATTCGGAGAGGACGCAAAGAAGAAAATGAGCGACATGATTGAAGACTTAAGGGATGTCTTTACCGAGAGGCTCAAGGAGCTGGACTGGCTCAGCCCAGCTACAAAGGAGAGAGCGCTGCAAAAGTTTTCAAGGTTCAGGGCAAAGATTGGCTATCCTTCAAAGTTTATCGATTATTCGTCGATCAGAATTACTAGGGAAAATTTCTTTGAGAACATCACGGCAGCCAATAAATTCGATTTCCAGAGATTCATTAAGAGGGTCAATTCACCTGTTGACAGGGAGCTGTGGGAGATGACTCCCCCCACCGTTAATGCCTATTTTTCACCAACCGAAAATGAGATAGTGTTTCCTGCAGGAATTTTGCAGCCTCCATTCTTTGATCCGAAGCTGGATGATGCCGTTAATTATGGAGCCACAGGTGGAACAATAGCGCATGAAATAACGCATGGATTTGACGATGAAGGCAGGAAGTTCGATGCAGACGGAAACATCAAGAGCTGGTGGTCACAGGAAGATGAGAAGGCTTTCCTGGAGAAGGCAAAAGAGGTCTCGAGACTTTACGGATCACTGGAAGCTCTTCCCGGCCTCAAGGTAAATGGCGATCTTACTCTGGGTGAAAACATAGCAGATATCGGAGGCGTTAGTGTTGCATTCGAGGCGCTTGAGAGAAGGCTGAAACGGAACCCGGAGTTGAGAAAGGAAATAGACGGACTGACGCCGGAGCAGCGCTTTTTCATCGGTTGGGGACAGAGCTGGAGAATGAATGTAAGGGAAGAGGCATTGAGATGGCAGATCTCTAATGATCCGCATTCCCCTGATAATTTCAGGGCCGAGGTGCCTGCTTGGGTTCATGAAAAATTTGATTCAACTTTCTCTGGAATGAAGGGTAAACGCCAGAAACCTGTTCAGACCTTAAAAATATGGTAATACTTCAGATGATTGGATCAGTGAATTGTTATCAATTCAAGCCTGGTTGGTTCAGCCGTCCTGATAACGACGTCACCTCTCGGTTCAATTATTGAGCCTTCCCTGAATCTTCTGTTTTCCGGGAGCACCATACCTGAACCTGAGTTGAATCTGACTACGGATTGTCCAGGTATGTGGATGGTGGGTTCTTCCTCTGCCCGGATGAAGTAGTCGGTTATCGTACTCTTCTTGTCTGTCATTATCATTTTGTAGTAACCCCACGGCGCGTCTTCCCTGTTCGAGTATTCTTCCCTAATTGCCTCAAGATCCTTTTCACTGTCTATTCCCATCCAGAAAGCATCCTCCATGTAGGCTCCAATCTGTTTTCTGGAGGCAAGTCTGGGGAAAACTGTTGTTTCAAGTTCCTTGTCCGGATAACTATCAAAGAAGAAGTCGAAAATGTCCTTCTTGAAGATGTAAATGCCAGCGTTTATGTATGCGTTTATGAAGGGTTTTTCCTTGAACCTGGTTACAGTGTCACCGAAGATTTCCAGAATGCCGTAAGGACTTCGCATCTTCACTGCAAAAATTACAGCCCCATACGAGGTATTCCCCGCAAATTTGACCATGGCTTTGAAGTTCATGTCAGTAACTGTGTCGCCATTCCTGAGCATTATATCCTCATCTTTGCGGTGTTCGAGGAGATTCCTCATTGAGTACAGGGTACCAAGGGGCTTCTCCTCCCTGAAGTATGTAATCTTCAGGTCCTTATATTTGGGTGTTAGATACTCCTCTATCTTCTCGCCCAGGTGACCGGAAAGGATGTAAAGTTCAGTTATTCCAATAGATCTGAAATCGCAGATCTGCCTGTCAAGTATCGTGAAGTTCTCCTTTATTGAAATCATGGACTTTGGAATGTCGTTTGTTATTGGCTTTAAACGCTTACCGTAACCTCCGGCGAGAATTGCACCGATCATATCTGGTAATAGTGAGTTGGTTTAAATTTTTAACAGGCAATTTTCAAATATATTCAGTTTCTTCGACTGCCTTTGGCAAAGTATGCAAGCATGACCGGAAAAATGGCCCATACCAGGCCCATAACTATGACCAAGAACAACGGGAAAGATAAGTCGGATGGAATGTAGTTGGGTTGAAAGTAAGATGCGATTCCAGGAGCAATTGAATTAGCATATAATTCCAGAAAGTTTGTGGGGCTAAGTAAATAAATAATCTGAATGTAAGCGGGGAGGTTGGAAGGACTGGTTCCATATGTTGAAAGTATGGCACCTCCAGCGAATAAAGAGCCAACTGCAAATAATATAAAAAAGGAAAATGTGAAATAGAAACCGTATCTGCGGAACCGGGAAAACAAGACCGAAAAGCCCATCATTGAAATCATGGCAACTAAGATTCCAAAAAACACAGATTCTATCAATACAGCTGGGAGGCCGTGTCCTGATAACAGGTAGAAGCTTACGTAATCGAAGACCACGATTCCTACCAATGCCAGTACCATGACAACTGCACTGCTGCCGAACCTGTCAAGCATCAACCTTCTCTTTGAGATCGGCTGTGAAAGGACAAGATCCAGGGTTCCGTTTGCGAGTTCCCGGGAATACATCGTTTCCATGACAATAATGGCAGTGGCCGTGATTAGAAAACCCGTTATTGCCCAGATTTCTCCCATGAAACTTATGGTGTTCGCCAGATCAGGCGGTGGGCCATAAACTGAGCCACTAAATACATAAGGTGTTGAATTATTGGAATTATTACCTGTGTACAGAAAAAATGCCTTATCAGGATTGGATGGTCCGCCAAAAACTCCGTTGACAGTAAGAAGGTGAAAATGCGAGTATGTCCCCACCAGTGTAAGGTTTGTCGGTTCTGATGAGAAGGAATTTGGTGTGATGTTTGTGCTGTATAACGTAACAGGAGGGGCCGATGTACCGCCTGGCCCGAAATATGCGATGAAAGGTATGGAATAATACTGGTTGGAGGCATTTAGAACTAGCTGTGGAGAAATTGCATATGTATTATTGCTGACTGCTAGATTTCTGAAAACACTCTGTCCAGTGAATGAGAAATCTTTAGACAGCACATGAATATTGAAAATTACACCACTCAATTGCGAAAAGTTCCCAAGTGTCAGATTTGCGTATCCATTATCATTGCTTGCAATGTCCGGAAAATTCAAGTTTGTCGGAACAGTTGGTGACCCGATCTTCCCGAATACTGTTATATTTATTTCGATTCCCTTGAGAGGCTGCCCCATGCAGTTCATTGAATAGGTTGATAAATTTACGGTGCCATTGTCATCATAAATCCCGGATAATACATAATTCTGCTCGTTAAATGGCGCTGGCGCGGATGTGTAAATAGCAAGAAACGAAATTATCAGGATGAAAGCAACGAGAAATATGAAAGATGGCTGCTTTACAATCCGCTTAAGATAGTATGAAAGCCCCTTTATTATCATTCGTGGGCACCTGTCTTCTGTGCAAAGTACTCTTCCAGTATGTTGTCTGTCGAAACAAACTCTGTAACCATGTAACCTGCATTGACCAGTTCCGCATTTATTGCGGAAGGATCCTGCTTTACGCCTGAGACGTTTATCTGATCCTGTCGCACACTGACTGTCCCGTAAGCCTTGAGACGTTCCAATAATTTTTCATCCGGGTTTGAAACCCTTAACCTGATAGTTGACTGGCCCTGAGAGAGTAATTCAGCTAAAGTAACCGGTTCGGTAGTCTCTCCATTTACAATAATAACAACGCGATTCGCGATGGACTGGAGCTCGCTTAGGACATGCGAGCTGAGCAGGATGCCATGCCCGGATGATCTCAGTTCAGATATCTTGTCCTTCATGAATTTTATTCCTTCCGGATCAAGACCATTGAACATTTCGTCGAAGAGATAGTATTTAGGATTTCCAAGCATTGCGACAGCTATAGACAGGCGCTTTCTCATTCCCATCGATAATCTTGTTACCTTCGTCCTCTCGGCTCCTGAAAGACCTACCCTCAGCAGGACATAATGGGCCGTTCTTTCCAGATCAACTCGATCTATTCCGCGCAGGGTGGCGAAGTATTTCACCAGGTCGAAGATTGAGCTATCGGTTTCGAAAAGAGGGTTCTCCTGGACCCAGGCAATCCTTTCAGAAACAAATTCCTTGGCATCTGCCGGGTCAACACCATCCACAAGCACCTTTCCCGCATGCGGCGATATGATTCCTGCCAGGGTCTTTATAGTAGTCGTCTTCCCAGAACCATTAAGTCCTGCAAGCCCTAGCACTTCCCCTTCCTTTATACTGAGAGTAAGATCTCTAAGAACCACCTTTTTGCCGTAGCCCACGGAAACATGGACAGCCTCTATGCTCATCCCTTTCCACTCTCACGAGGGATTCACCTGCCCTTGAATTCAGGCTCCCTCTTCTGGAGGAATGATGAAATTCCTTCCTTTAAATCTTCTGTCCCGTAGACAAGTCCCATTGATATTGCTTCCATTGTGAGACCATCATCCAGGGAAGTTTCAGATCCCTTGTTAACGAGAAGTTTCGCCAGGAAAGCAGCACCGGGGGCTACTTTTCTGGAAAGATCATGCGCAAATTTGAGCACGTCATCATCAATTGTGTCTGCACCGAACGTGCGTGTCACTATTCCCATATCAAAAGCCTCTTTACCTGTTATCCTTTCTGCGGTCAGAATGAGATAGGAGGCACGGGACGCTCCAACGAGCTTCGCAAGACGCTGTGTTCCTCCCCACCCGGGTACGAGTCCTCTCTGAAGCTCCGGAAAGCCTATCTTTGCATCCGGAGATGAGACCCTGATATCACATGCAAGTGACAGTTCGAAGCCACCGCCAAGGGCGTATCCCTTGATTTCTGCTATAGTAATCTTGTTCATTTCCGACAGCAGCCTGAAAATAGATTGCCCGTGCCTGGATGCCTGCATGAAATCTATGCCTCCGGAGAAAAATTGGGAAAGTTCGGCTCCTGCAGAAAATACAGTACCTTTACCGGTTACCACGACAACATTGACTTCCCTGTCATCCCTTATTTCATGAAGAGTTTTTTCGAGACCATCTAATACCGCCGCATTGAGGAGGTTAAGCCTCCCGTTGTTAAGATAAACAATTGCAACCTTGTCCTTTTTGACCATAAATACGGGTTCATCATGCACCTCGGTCTTCGGAGCTGCGGGCTTCTCTTCTTGTCCGGCGCCTGTCTTTCCTGAAATGGCCTCTTTCAGTTTTCCTTCGGCTATGGATCTTGCAGGTGCAAAAACAGTAGACTCGAACCTTGCACTGAGGTCTTCCAGCTTCTTCTTTATCTCTGCATTAGTCAATCCCTGGGCAACAGATATGGGGCCGAATGGTCTGTTCATCCCAAGGCGGACCCCAGTTTCGATGTCCTCAGGCGATGCCACACCTTCTTCTATCAACTTTACTGCCTCATTGAGCTCTATTGCCAGCACGTCCATGAGTTCCACCTTGCTTGACGGCTCCCCGGATGGAATCTGAGCCTTGCCGCTTTCCCAAGTATAGAAACCGTGACCGGTCTTCCTTCCCAGCTTGTTCTGTTCCATCATCTGTCTGAAGATCATGCATTTTCCGTATTCCGGGGATAATTCCTTTGCATAGTATTCAAGGGAGTGGACTACGGTATCTATGCCAACATAGTCCATTAACTCATACGGACCCATCGGAAGACCCTGCGACCTGGCAAAAATATCAATTGACGCGGGAGAATCTATTTTTCGATCCAACAGAAGGCAGAAGAAGAGGCTTTCTGGTGCATTTATCCTGTTTACCACGAAACCCGGGGAATCCTTTACCACTCGAATGGGCGTCTTTCCTATCTTTCGGGATAGATCATAGACTGCCTCGAATGTCTGATTATCAGTCTTTTCTCCCTTCACAACCTCGACAAGCTTGAGCACAACAGGCGGATTGAAGAAGTGCATACCGACGATTCTCTTGGGTCTTACGCTTCCCTCCTGCAACTCAGTGATCCTGAAGTTGGATGTATTTGATGCTATAATGGCGTCAGGAGAACAGGAAGACTCTACCTCTTTTATAACGCTTTTCTTTATGTCAAGTACTTCAGGAACTGCTTCAACTATAATGTCAGCTTTGGCAACTGAGTTCTTGATATCGGTCGAAAATGAAAGTCTTGCAAGGGTGTCGTTCATGACCGACTCGTTTATTTTTCCGCCCTCCTTCATTCTCGCCAGGCTTGACTGGACGTTCTGTCTTGCTCGATCCAGGAAATCCTGGGAGACGTCGTTGACCACAACATTAAGGCCGGAAAGGGCAAGGACTTCAGCTATGCCGTGTCCCATTATTCCTGCGCCTATAACTGTCGCATTCTTGATTTCCAGAAGTATCACTTCCCTGCTTTCTTCATCAGATCAGTAAGCTTCTGGGCGCCGAAAATATCCCCTGAAACCTTAAGTTTACCGGTCATAAAGGACTGGACAGGATCAACCTTCCCCTGAAAAAGATCTGAGAGAAGTGCGTCTGTGGCCGATATGGTTGCCGCAGGTGATGCAGAGTCACCATCAATCACCTTGAGAGAGCTGTTACCAACGCTAACATAATAATGCGTGGAATCTGCCGGATTTATCTGATACTGTTTCTCGCTTCCCGAAATGTTCTTCAATATTTCTGGATTCGAAGATGCTTTCACCGCTATTTCTTTCAGTATATCCTTAGACGACATTATTCAACATCGTCTGAAAGATAATATTAGTTTCGCCAGATATTAAAGCCTAAACTTATGCCTCGCCGGAGTGGTTGTATGCTTCAAGGACGAATTGAGCAAATTCTTCATCGGATCTTGCACCAACAAACTGCACGTCTCCGTTGATCACGATGTGTGGAACAGAGGAGACTCCAAATTCACTTGCGTCCCCTGAGAACTCCCCTGCCTCGATCATTTCACCAGATATGTTGCTATTTGCAAGGGCAAACTTGTGCGCAGTTCCGACCGCCCTGGGGCAGTATGGGCAGCTTGTAGTGACGAAGACTTTGATGCTTACGGGTTTGTCGATCTTAGATATTATATCCATTGCCTTGGCGGAGATCTTTGCCTCGTTGGTGGATACCATCTTTATGTCTTCTATGACCGACCCAAACTCATATCCGGATGGTATTCCGTAGTACTTGATTCGCCCGTTGGTCTCGCCCTGCTTTGTTACGACAACAGCAGGATACTTTGTTACCCCATACTTCTTGGTTTCGTCTGGTTCTTTCTCAAAGGTAAATTTCTTCACGTTTATCTTATCCGAGGTCTCAGAAAGCTCCTCGCAGATCTGAACGACTTCCTTGCAGTACCGGCAATCACCGTTTTCTGATGTAAAAACAACCAGGTCGACATCATCACGCATGTATTTCTTGAATTCCGATTGCAGGAACTGCTTATCCTCTTCCTTTATCAGCGGCATATGAATATCGGCGCAGCATTTATCGATGGCATAATAAGTTTGCTCATCAGATCTGTGCATGCACTTTTTGGCAGCTATGCAAACGATGTCTTATTATTATTTGCCATGATTTCGTCTGCTGATATGAGATGACAGAGAAACTCTACCTCAAGAATTCATACATAAAAGAAACAAAGTCAAAGCTTACTGCCAATATGGACAATATCCTTGAGTTTGACCGGACTGTATTTTATCCGACCGGTGGGGGCCAACCATGTGATACAGGAACCATAAGGGCAAACGGTAAAACATTCAACGTCGTCGAAGTTACCAAGCAAGGTGATTCCGTGCTTCACCGGATTGAGGGTGAACTGAATGCAACAAATATTGAAGTTGTGCAGGAAATTGACTGGAACCGGCGATATTCGCACATGCGCTACCATACGGCCATACATATCATAGATGCAGTCGTTCATCATTCATCAGGAAAATACGGAATGATTACAGGTTCCCAGATTTACCAGGATCGTGCCAGGGTTGATTTCGACTTCCCGGATTTTTCACGTGAGCTGGCAGAACGTATCATAGAGGATTCAAATAAGGTTGTAATGGAGAAACATCCAATCCTGATAAGAGAGATGACAAGCGAAGAAGCGCTTTCAATACCTGATCTTGCCAGAACGGAACCGGGCAGGGAGCTCATTAAGAGGCTGGGAGTGGTAAGAGTCATAGAGATAAAAGGCGTGGATGCCCAGGCAGATGGCGGAACGCATGTCAACAATACAGCTGAAGTCGGGAAGATCCATCTTTCGGGAATTGAGAGCAAGGGCAAGAGAAATAAAAGGATGAATATTGTGCTTACGGGGCAATAGTTGCGGCTCCTGCAAGTGCATCATCTTTGCCATATGAAGGTACGCAAAACAATATAATATGCATTTGAATCTTAGGCATTATGTTTACGCGGAAAGGTGATCGCGGGGAAACCGATTCAGGCAGGAAAGAACGCATAAGCAAGGGATCACTGGCTGTTGAGGTCGAGGGTTTAGTAGACGAGACTTCCGCTATAATCGGCTTTGCTCTGGTAAAGTCTCACTGGGATGACATGATAAAGGATCTGGAAAGATGCCAGGACCTTGTTTTTAACATGGGTGAGCATATTTTGACAGAAGGGAAAGGGAGAGTCGTATCTGCTGATGATGTCAAATGGGTTGAGGACAGAACAACAAGTTACAGGGATGAGGTAGGAAAGATAGTTCTTTTCGTTGAACCTGGTGGATCGGAGGAGGCATCAATCATTCACATGTCAAGGGTTACAGTAAGGAGGATGGAAAGACATATTGTAGCACTATCCCAAGAAAAACCCATTGATCCAGTGGTATTGCAATTTGCGAACAGGCTTTCGTCATTACTCTTCATGATGGCTCTTGCCGTGAATAAGAGGCTTGGCAAAACGGAAAGAATCTGGGAACTCAGAAGGGTTACCTCATAAACCGGGAAGGACAATTTCCCGGTCCATAATTGAAAAATCCCCAAATTCTGCTGAGAAGGCATCATAGAGCACCTCGAGCAGCCTGTTTCTAGATGTTTCCAGGTAACCCATACTCGCAGGGTCAAGCCCGCATGGCCTGATCCTCATGAAGTTCTCGAGAACCTTTGGAGAATAGTTGAATGCAATTCCATGATATGACACGAATTCATCTATTGCCATACCTATCGATGCCACTTTCTTATTGCCGACCCAGATTCCTGGTTCGTCCCCAACTCCTGCTTTATAGCCAAGTTGTTCAATTGCCTTGATGGCAACAGACTCGATGCGCTGGACAAAGCGTCTCACATCAATCTTTCCTGACGACCTCATGTCAAAAATAGGGTAGACCACAAGCTGACCCTCTCCATGATAAGTTATATCGCCGCCGCGCTCGATCCTCACGGGATCAAGGCCGGGAAAATTGGCAGGATCCGCTTTCCTGCCGATTGTATATACGCCAGGGGAGTGCTCGAGGAACAGGAGAATATCAGGAATAATTCCCGCTTTTCTTCTACTAACAAGTAGGTGCTGCAGGTCCAGGCATCTGTGATATTCTATGGTCCCGAGATCAACCGACAGTCTTGTAGTGTAGCTGCTTACGGTATCCACCTTCTGCAGACTCATGTACCCCTTCAGAGAGCGTTGGATGCGGATGAATCGTCATTCCGATGTCCATCAATGACAGTCCGGACTCGACCGCCAGGCTGATTTCACTTATGAGTTCAGAAGCGTGTGGCCCAACAATTCCTCCACCGGTAATGACGCCACCATCCTTGTAATACACCCAGTAGCTGCCGGCGGTCACGTTCATTCCAAGAGCACGGCCGTTTGCCGCCACCGGGAAGAATGTTTCCTTGTCCCCTTTCTTGCCCGTATATGCAATCTCCGGATCTGAATAGACAACGATGGGCATTGCCCTGTAATCTGATTCCCTGTCTTCACCTGCAATATTATCCGCAGCTACATCTGCATCATAGTAAGCCTTGTGTGCAAGCATTGGCTGTCCTGCCACATCTCCTATGGCATACACATTTGGTATGCTCGTCCGCATGTGCTTATCGACCTTGATAAACCTGCCATCCATTTCAGGTGAGATATTCTCAAGACCGAAGCCTTCAGTGTTGGGTTTGCGCCCAACAGTCATTAGTACAAGATCCGCCTCAATCATCTCCCCGTTTTCCATGGAGACTGTGAAAACCTTCCCCTTGTCGACCTTCTTCACTTTTCGGGAAAGCATGAGTTTTATGCCAAATGCCTGGAGTCTCTTCTGCACAACAGAAGAAAGCTCGAGCGAAACACCAGGAAGAATGAAATCCATCATCTCAATGATGGTAACTGATGAACCGAGCTTTGCGAAAGCAGTTCCCAGCTCTATTCCAATGTAGCCGCCGCCGATTATCACCAGTTTTTGCGGTATGTGGTCAACGTCAAGTATCTCCCTGTTGAAAATAACTCCGTCAAAGCCATCGAAGGTCACAGGAACTGATCCTGTGGCTATAACCAGGTTTTCTGCTTCATAGGTCTGGCCACCGACCGCTACATGCCTGGTGTCAACAATCCTTGCCTCGCCCTGGATTAGGTCAGCATGATTGGCCTTCAGAAGTGTCCTTACTCCGCCTGTAAGACGGCCAATCATCTTCCATTTCCAGTCCTGCCAGTCCCTCATGTCTATCTTTGGAATGCCTGTAAGCACCTTCATGTCCTCGAGGTAGTTGACTGAATTTGCCAGTTCAATAAGTGCCTTTGAAGGTATGCATCCGTAATTCAGGCACTCTCCGCCAACCTTGTCTTTCTCCACAACCGCAACTTTCTTTCCCTTCTGTGCAAGCCTGATTCCGCAGGCGTAGCCCGCGGGCCCGCCGCCAATAATTATTGCATCATAAGCCATATATTCACCTAAACCATCAATACAGCTGGTTTTTCAATATACTCCTTAAGTTTCGCCATGAACCTTGCAGCATCTGCTCCATCTATCAGGCGGTGATCGCATGACATGGACACAAACATCCTGTCATAAATCTTACCGTCAGCGCCTATCGCTTTCTCCATCCGGTGGACGCCGAGAATTGCAACTTCAGGATAGTTGATGATCGGAGTTGACGCTATACCGGCAATCGATCCCACGTTGGAGACCGTGAATGTTGAGCCCTGCACTTCCGCAAGCGAAAGCTTATTCTGCCTGGCTTTCTCCGCAAGGGAAGCTATCTCGGCCGATACCGACGTGAGGTTCTTCTTGTCTGCGTCCTTGACCACCACTACATTGAGGCCGTCAGGGGTGTCAACCGCAACACCGATGTTGAATGTGTGCTTCTGTGTATAGTTCCGGCCAGCTTCATTGTAAAGAGTGTTGAACTTCGGGAATTCCTTGAGCACGAGTACAGACGCCTTCACGAAGAACGGAGTGTAGCCCATTGTTATGCCCTGTCCCTTCAGGTCTTCCCTAACACCGATTATTTTGGTCATATCAACGCTCTCGATTATCGTGAAGTGCGGCATGATCTGCTTTGCCTTGGTCATCTTCTCGAATATAAGGCGCCTCAGACCTCTCGGTTCGATTACATCAGCTGCTTGAACCGTTGTAGGAGCAGAAGGAGCTTCATGCTTAGGAATGGATGGCGGCGAAGGAAGTGTTACTTCTTCCTGAATCGCCTGGCTCTGGGCAGCGCTCTTTCTTTGGGCTGAATAACGTTTAATATCTTCTTCAAGGACCCTGCCGTTTGGCCCTGTGCCCCTGACAGATGACAGGTCTACACCAAGGTCCTTTGCCAGCTTCCTGATTGCAGGAGAGGCAAGCACTTTTGAGATGCTTCTCCTCTCCTCGTCCTTTAGCTCGATTATTGCTTCCTGTTTTCTTGGCTGGGGAGCCGCTTGTGCCACAGGTGATGGTGCTGCGTGCTCAACAGACTGGAAGTTTGAAGTCGACTCAGCCTTGCCGTCATCTATTACTATCATTGCCTCCCCGACCTTAACGACCTTGCCTTCGTCATATTTAATTTCCAGGACTTTGCCATCAACGGGTGAAGGTATCTTGACTGTCACCTTATCTGTCATGACTTCCACCATGTCCTGGTCTTTATGTATCGAATCACCGGATTTCACAAGCCACTTAACAATCTCTCCCTCTGTTACTCCTTCGCCTATATCGGGTAATTTGAATTCAAACATCTAAGCACTCTCCAATACTTTCCTCACAGCGTTCAATATTCTCCTCTCATTTGGAACATAATATTCCTCCATTCTGTAAGGAATCGGTGAATCGGGCCCTGTTACCCTTAAGATAGGGGCATACAGGAAATCTATACCCCGTTCTGTGATCATAGCGGAAATCTCGCCCCCGAAGCCCCCTGTTCTGGGTGCCTCGTGAACTATGACAACCCTTCCTGTCTTCTGCACGGAAAGCATTATTGCATCCTTGTCGACCGGGACGAGAGTCCTCAGATCCAGGACATCTGCATTCAGGTTGTTCTTTTTGACAGTATCCATTACCGTTGGAACCATCGCTCCATATGTTATGATGGTAACATCATCGCCTGATTGCACCAGTTCCGCCTTTCCAATAGGTATCTTGTAGATGTCCTCCGGCACCTCCTGCTTACCTGCCCTGTACAACCGCTTGGGTTCCAGGAAGATTACCGGATCTTCGCCCTTAGAAGCTGATATAAGAAGGCCTTTAGCATCATATGGACTGGACGGTGTTACTACAGTGAGTCCAGCTGTATGCGCAAAATAGCTCTCACCGCTCTGTGAATGGTAAAGCCCGCCTTTAACGCCTGCCCCATATGGTGTCCGCAAAACCATAGGGCATTCGTATTCTCCACCGGATCTGTACCTTATCTTTGCCATCTGGTTTATGATCTGATCCATCGCTGTGTATATGAAATCCTGAAACTGTATCTCCGGTATAGGCCGCAGCCCCTGTACAGCCATGCCTATAGCCATTCCAACTATACCCACCTCGACAAGAGGAGTATCGAGAACTCTTTCGGCTCCGTATTTAGCAAGAAGGCCGTCCGTTACCCTGAAAACTCCACCGTCCGTGCCAATGTCCTCACCGAGAAGAATGATGCGATCATCGGCTGCCATGAGGTTATCCAGGCCGGAATTAAGCGCTTGCACCATATTCATTGTTTTCGATGTCATAGTATGTCCTTAACCTCCTCTTCAAGCATCCATGTCATATTTTTGTAGACATCCTGGAAGGCCGTGATAGGATCTGGCGGAGGTATTTTTTCGCATGCATCAAATCTCTCATCGACGGTCTTGACTGCCTCATTCCTGATCTTTTCCAGCAGCTTGTCATCAGCGTAGTCCATTGATATGAGAAGCTTTTCTCCAATAACGAGGGGGTCCTTCTCACTCCCCTCTTTTACGTCGTCCTTTCTGTATTTCGTGGGATCATCGGAGGTTGAGTGCGGACCCATACGGTAACTCAAGGCATCTATTAGCGTTGGCCCCTTTCCTGCCCTGGCATCCTGAATGGCCGCTCTTGCAACTTTATACATCTCAACAAAGTTCATTCCGTCCGCCTTGACTCCAGGCATTCCATAGGCTGAGGCTTTCAATGAGATCTCGACAGGCGTCTGTCTCTCGACAGGCAAAGAAATTGCCCAACCATTGTTCTCGCAGACAAAAACAAGAGGGAGCTTGAAAACTGCTGCCAGGTTCATTCCGGCATGAAAATCTGGTGTTGAAGTTGCCCCGTCTCCGAATGTTGTAACAACTACATTCTTCTTCTGCCTGTACTTGAGGGCATATGCTGCGCCGGCAGCAAGAGGGAGATTTGATGCGACGGGGCTCTGGACTGACATGAAGTGCAGTGCCTTGCTGGTATAATGGCTTGGCATCTGTCTACCCTTTGCCGTGTCGGCTGAATTTCCCATTATCTGGTTAATGATCGTCTCTATAGGAACGCCCCTGTGAAGCATCATCGGTACATCCCTATAATAACCGTAAACAAGGTCCTCCTTTTCAAGTGCCATCGAAACACCTACCTGCAAAGCCTCCTGGCCCATGGTTGGAGTGTAAAATCCGACCCTCCCCTGTCTCTGCGCACTGACTATCTTCTTGTCCAGCGTTCGGGAAAGTACCATAGCGGCATATGCCCTAATGTACTGCGGTTTCTCCGATTGCTTGCTTTCCTTCTTCTGCTGCTGCTCCATTTTTAAACCTCCTTTTAATCCAGGCTTCTGCTGCTCTGTATGATGATCGTACAAGGGGACCAGACGCCACAAACTGGAACCCCAACTCGTACCCCATGTTTTCAAACATCTTAAATCTCGACATTGGGGAATATTCAACCACCTCCAGCTGCATCCTGGAAGGCCTGAGATACTGGCCCAGAGTTATGATATCAACACCTACTTTCCTCAAATCCCTGAGGGTTTCGGCGACCTCATCGTCTGATTCCCCGAGACCCAGCATTATTGAAGATTTTGTGATCTGTGCTGGATTGGCATTCTTGACGTATTTCAATACGTGAAGGGATTGATCATACCCTGCCCTTGGGTCCCTAACTTTCGGAGTGAGGCGCCTTACGGTTTCAATATTATGCGCTATCACCACGGGTTCAGCAACGACAATCCTGTCAATGAGATCTTCCCTGCCCTGGAAGTCCGGGATCAGTGATTCGACAAGCACTCCCCTGCTCTTTACGGATGTGATAACGGATGCAAAGTGCGATGATCCCTGATCATCCAGGTCATCCCTGTCCACGGATGTAATGACAGCGTATCTCAGACCCATTCTGGTTATGGCATCTGCGATCTTACGGGGCTCATCTGGATCGAGAGGAAGCATCCTGCCATGCGTCACGGAACAGAAACGGCAGCCACGGGAGCAATTGCTGCCGAGGATCATGAAAGTTGCGGTGCCTGAGTCCCAGCACTCCGATACGTTAGGGCACCTTGCCTCCTCGCATACAGTGAAAAGCGTCCTCTCCCTGAGTGTGTCCTTTATCCTGTTGTAATTGGGACCGCCCGGGATTCTTACCTTCACATAGTCCGGTTTCACGTATGTATATGCATCAATCATTCATAAATGTCCTTTTTGATCTGATCAGGTATTCAAACATCATCCCTTCGAAGTTCGTAACCGGAGATCGGGCTTTGTTCATGATTCCTAATGCTCCCGGCATGCTGCACAGATAAGCCTAAAGGCTCTTGAGATAGGAAAGTAGCATGGGTAATGAATATTCATACAGATAGTCAATGGAAAAATGTCCTTCGTCGTACTCATTATATTCATGATCAATGCCTGCCAAACCCAGCGTTTCATGCATAGATCGCATTCCAATATTAATGGAGAATTCGTCTCGATTACCCACCTGCATGATTATTTTCTTGTTACGCAGTGACTGAATATAGGACTTGATGTTTCTTGCTGGATCATGCTCGATCCAGCGTTTCCAGATTTCGTAATCTAGCAGGCCGGTGTGCAGGTCAAATGGCAGGTCTATTTTCCCTATTTCGTTCCTGTTTGGTGAATAGAAGGCCGCCATTGCAGCCGTACCCATCGCATTGAGATCCTGCCTGGAGTGCGTGGGGCTTTTCCTGAATTTTTCCAAAAAGGCGTTCAACCCATCCTTTCTGAATGCTTCGATTGAATCCGGGAAATCCCTCAGATAACAGTATTCAAATCCTGAGTCTCCAGAAACGTCAACGAATCCGGAGAATAGATTCGGGTTCCTGATAGTCAGGTTATAAGCGCCAAATCCGCCAGAAGACTTGCCAAAAATCCCAAGTTTCCTTTTGCCGTAACTTTTTTGAAGAAAGCCCACAACATCCTTTGTTATGAAATCCTCATAGTTGCCCACACAGCTTGAATTCATGTACTGATTTCCATATAAGGATGTCATGCTGTCTGGCAGTGCTATCATAAATGAAAGGTCGGGCAAACCAGAGCATATTCTCTCAAGCGTACTGATGAAGTCCCGCGAGGAGTATGACCTATTCAGGAAACTTAAAGATGTACCGAAAAACCCTGCCAGGCCGATGAGGATGGGGCTTTCGTCATGGAAATTGTGAGCGACAAGAATAATATCCCTGGAAGTTGGATCTCCAAGGTAGTTGCTTTCAAGGGAAGCGGCATGAATTGATACTTTGCTTATTGTCAGATTTGAAGCCATGAACTGGTAACTCATGTTTGGCTTATTACGATTGAGTTTTTCCTCCTTTATGTGTGTAGATGATATGCCTATTCGATGGTAAAAAGATAAACGAGTACAGCCGTATAGGCTGATGAATCATGCAAATAATTTAACCTGATCCCGACATTCACTATAGGTAACTCCGGATGGGTTCCAGGAATTAGGTGCTAAACATGGCGTACAACATAATTGTTTTGATCAAAGTGATACCTGATCTCGAACAGATTAAACCAGACCAGCAGGGAAATGTCAGCACAAAGAACTTACCATTGAGAATTGAGACACTAAGCGAGAACTCAATAGAGGCCTCGGTTCAGCTAAGGGAAAAACATGGAGGAAAGGTAACCGGTATAATATTCGGAACACAGGAATCTGTTCCTATTATGAAAAAAGCATATGCAATGGGCGTTGACGAAGGCGTTGTGATAACCGGTTATCAGGGAAATGATCCCAGATATACTGCCGCTGTGCTGTCCAGTAAAATCAAAGGTATTCCACATGATATAATAGTTCTGGGAAACCAGTCAGCCGACTCATATACGGGTCTGCTTCCGGGTCTCCTGGCAGGAGCGCTTGGGTACCCTCTGATCGGCAATGCGATTTCAATCGTTCCGGCTGATCGCAAGGTGAAGGTTAAGAAATTCCTTGAGAACAAGAATGTGGATGTTGAAGCGCCGCTTCCAGCAGTAATATCAGTGGCTCAGGAGATAAATGAGCCTAGGCTGCCCCCCGTAATGCAGATCATGGCTGCCGGAAGAAAGCAGATTCTAACAGAGGTGGCTTCAATATCAAATAGCAGTTCAATCAAGGTGCTTTCCAATACGGCTCCAAAAAGTGAACGAAAAAAGATGATTTTCGAAAAGACTGAGGAAGGTATTCCTGTAATCGTGAAGGTGCTGAAGGAGGAGTTGAGATGAAATCGTTTGTCTTCTCTGATGATCTGAATCTTATACCGGCAATCGCGACATTTGCACGCGGACTCGGTGAAGTGGACATTTATGCACCGGGACCTGTTCCACCAGCAATAAAGAAATATGGTGCATCAAAAATATATACAGTAAATGACCCTAACTTGACAGATTCCATTGCAGATCTTCTGGCATCAAGGATCTCAAAAGGAGAATACCAGTTTGGCTTCATTGCTTCAACGGTTAATGGACGAGACATGGCAGGTCTACTTGCATCTAAATCAGATACAAACTCAGTCGCAGAGATCAGTTCGTTTGAACTTGCCGGCTCTTCAATCAGGACAAAGAGATTTTTCTTTGGTGGTAAGTCTATCCTTGAGGAGGAGTCCAGTTCCCGTATATTTACGGTTTCGCCCGGTATCGCAGAACCAAAGGAAGTTGAGGCAGAGTCTCCAGTCGAGCAGGTGTCGCTTTCACCGTCAAGGATCACAGTGCTTTCTAGCGAGGAAAAGAAGTCAGGAGGTGTTGACATAGAGAAGGCCCAAGCCATAGTCAGCATAGGCCGGGGTCTCGGGAACAAGGATAAATTAAGCGCTATCGAACCCTTTGCCAGTGCCATTAACGCAGTGATTGCCGGCTCTCGCCCAGTGTGCCTTGATTACCACTGGCTGAGCGAAGACAGGCAGGTGGGACTCTCTGGAAAGAAAGTCAGACCAAAAGTGTACATAGCACTTGGAATATCAGGGCAAATCCAGCACATTGCTGGAATGAGAGGATCAAAGATAGTGATCGCCGTAAACAAGGACAAAACAGCACCTATTTTTGAAGAGTGTGACTATGGCATTGTGGGAGACATGTTCGATGTTCTTCCGAAACTTTTGGACGGAATTAAAAAATAAATTCGGAAAGGTCGGGATAGGATATATCGTGACTGATCCTCTCCTGCCCCACGTTACAGGCATTTTAACCTTGTTGAAGGGGAAAGTCATCTCAGGTTACAGTAAACCAAGTTACTAAAGCCAGTCCCAGAGTTCATTGTTGATCTCAGAATAGTATTCAAGGATAGGGAAATCTTGACCACCACCTGTCCTAAGATGCATCATTATCCCAAGGAATTCATCTGCTTCTGAAGTCGGGATAAAGGTTATATCATTCAGACGATTGTTTTCTATGTTCATAAAGAATGCTGCCCTTGGAATCCTTGCTTCAATTCCAAGCCTGCGTCCTTCAATTAGAGAGCTTTGCAGAACATAAAATTCGTAAATGTTCTCTTCCTTGGAAATAACTTCAATACCAGGTAGCTCTGCAGGCTTTTCAGTGTACAGGATGACTTTCACACCCTTTTCCGAAAGCACCCTTCCATCTATTTCAGCTACAGCCTCAGGATGGTTATTCTTTAAATAGGAAACGATTTCATTCTCCTCAGGCAATGCAGTCGAAAAGCGTGCGATAGAGAGTCTGGTTTGAGTGTGAATTGACTCTAGTTTCTCCCTTAAAGTACCTGAGATTGACATGGAGACTATTCTGAAATCCGGCTCATTGCCTATAACATTTGAAAGCATGGCATTGACTTGCAGGAGCTTACTGTGATGAAACCTGAAATCGACGAAAAGTTCATTCTTCTGAACATAAGCGTTGCTCATTGTGACGGAAGAAATCCTGGTCAGTTCGGTTATAATATGTATTCCTTTCTTGCTATCTATGTTTTCAGTCAGTGAATAATAGGATTGTTTCTCTACAAGGTCTTCCCGGGAAAGTATGGAATTTATGGTCGATGTTCTGGAAATTCCTTTCTGGAAAAATAGTTGCAGGTAGGTAATGTTCGAGTTAGAAAAAACATAGGCTGGTATCGTCTCTTCCGTTCTTACCATGAGATCGAAAATACCTCCTCGCAGAAGGACTGCTATAACGCACCTCCTATCAAGTCTGCTGTAACCCTCAGATATTTTCAATATACACACCGGTTTGTAACTGCAGAATTTGAAGCAGAGAGGTATCTTTCCAGATCCGTATGGGGGATACCATCCATCAAAGCATTGAGACCAGCACGACGGGGAGCTTGACAGAAATTATTGCATCGAGTCTTTATATACACTCACCGCCGAGACTGGAAGGCTATTAGTTGTTTGTGGTGCATTCTGAAAAACTTTTTTCTATTTTCAGTTGTAATGTGTTTTTCAAGCTATGCTCGATATCTTTCTGTGTCATTCCAGACGTTTAGATAAATCAGAATGTTGCAACCAGTTCTCTGCATTGTCACATTGTTTTCATATTGTAAAGAGTGCATTATGTGTTTGGATATGTGCTTATTTAGGCGTACCTAATTGTATTTAGAAAAACTTTGCTAAATAAGGGAACTTTTAGGAAGTACATAAGGTTCTTTGGACCCGCGTGGCTTGTAATGATGGCTGATATGGATGCGAGCAGTACCATAGGTGCTGCCGAAACAGGTGCGATCTTCAAGTATGGTCTTATCTGGTTCATGATACTCCTCATCATCCCGCTTTATCTGGTCCAGGAAACATCTGGCAGGATTGGCGTTGCAACGGAAAAAGGTCTTGGAGAAGTTATACGTGATAATTATTCGCATAATATCGCAATTATTACAACTCTACCCATGGTGCTTACTGATGTGCTTACCTACATAATAGAGTATCTAGGCATAGCGATAGGTCTCTCTTTTTTTGGGATTCCAATAATTTTCTCACTTCCTGTATTCTACCTTATACATTTGGCAGTCGTAATCCGCAGAAAATACGGTATGACGGAATCAATCCTGCTCCTGGTATCCGTTTCATTAATAGTGGCTTTTTTGGCAACGCTTTTTGTAAGAGGGATCAAGCCTTACAATCCAGTATACATAGTTCCCTCTCCAGATTTCCTGTTCATTCTTGCTGTTAACGTAGGAGCCGTCATAATGCCTTTTATGTTGTTCTTCCAGGCTTCAGCGACTGCAGAAAAGGTGTCCCACATAAGAATCAGCGTCATGGACAAGGATATTCCTGATGGTTCCAGGAACACTAAAATTTCTGGTTTGAAGGCAACTGCTCTGAAGTCAATGAGGATTGAGACGCTTTTGGGTGCTGTTGTGTCAGAAATGCTGATGGTTATTGTTGAGATGGCAATGAGCGGTATTAACCCAGACACAAATTTTGCATCGATCTCTGAATTATCTAACGGGCTGTCAGCGATTGCAGGGGCGTATTCACCTTATCTTTTTGGCATTGGTCTCATAGGAGCAGCCTTTCTCGCTCTTGTTGTCATATCTCTTGGAAGCGCCTGGGGCTTCATGGAGGCCCTGGGAATAAAAAGGGAGAAATCATCCACAGTCTACATACTGGAGAGTTTTCCTGCAGTCATAATAGCTTTGATCATACCCGCAACAATGTTAATAAATACTGTGCTTGACCTGCTTGTTGTTTTTGTGTTTGTCCTGATCGGGCCAGGCATGTTGATGGGAATGATAGCCAGAAACAGATCTATAATGAGTGATTATTCCACTTCACGAAAAGGAGAGATAGCTTATTGGGCAAGCATGGTTTTCATCATAATCTTCGGGATACTGGCAATGACTTGATTTCATTGAAGTAATATAGAAATATAACAGCA
>JAKACH010000048.1 GCA_021821635.1 Thermoplasmata archaeon
TCGAGATATTTCTTTACCTCGTTCATCGCAAGTCTGTAGCCATTTGTTATGACTGTTGAATGCACTCCCTGGTCGAGAAGAGACTCAGCCTGCTTCAGGAACTCTCCTGCAAGCACAACAGCACTCGTGGTGCCGTCGCCAACGGATACGTCCTGGGCCTTTGCAACTTCCACTATCATCTTCGCCGTCGGGTGATCAACATCCATCTCCTTCAGCACAGTTGCTCCGTCATTCGATATCACGATATCACCGATGGAATCAACCAGCATCTTGTCCATCCCTTTCGGTCCCAGCGTAGTGCGAATTGCGTCTGCAATTGCCTTTGCAGCTTCTATGTTAGACCTCTGGGCGTTTTTCCCCTGTTCTCTCTGCGTTCCTTCTTTCAATATTAGAATAGGCATTTGTCCTGAAAGCATTTGTTTAGCACCTCAATTTCTGCCACATAAATATGTTCTTCAATATAAACATTTTGGCATTTTCATCCAGAGCCGCGATCTTGACAAATACACGACAGAAGCTGCAGGAACTTATGAGATCTATTCTCAAATGTCAAGGCGAATAGCATCTCCCAGGTGGCTATTTCCACATCAGGATCTTAACATCCTGCAAAATAAATTAAGTATTCATAGAACGTAATGATATACTGAATATGTTCATCAGCGAGGTAAACTTCTTTTTGAACCGGATATGCGCGATATCGTTCACCGATAGCGATAAGCTGCTCACTCTGAGCGCAAAATATGGCTTTTCTGGGATAGCAAAATTCCGCATGAATGGCAAGTCAGGATTTTCAATAACCAACATCCCAAAGAGTCAGCCGATACCAGCGGAAGCATTGAAAGGATTTGCAGAACTTGGTCTCATGGAATCTGATACTGCATTCAAGGGCAAATGGGATGTTGCTGACGAAGCAACCCTTTCAATGTTCCGGAATCTCCTGTCTGTTCCTTCTGTCGTAATAGACAGCGTTCTTATAACCAAAGGGAGGCGGACAATAATATTCAGATTCCATGATACTGATTTGCAAAAAATATCTTCGTTGCTCACAGCGCCTACCAAGCTTCGAAATTTTTCTATAAATTTCCTTATGGAGAACAAGGACAAAAAATACTTCATAAATTACATCCCCTCATCTACTGTGCTCAAGTATTACGAGCTGGTTACTTCGGTTCCACCATCATCCATGAACCTGGTGGGAGACTATGTCATCGCAACATTCGGTAACAACTGGTATCGTGAGGTAAAATACCTGCTCGAAGATGAAATCCATGCCGTCTATTACGAGAAGAGCAGCCTGATTGCAAGATCCGGCCAGCTAAAGGATATATCAACATCAGAGAAAATTTATGAGATGTCTTTCCAGAATCCTATGATCACTCATGTTTTTTCAGAAACGACAAAGAAAATGGTTTCGATCCTTGGCATGCAGCAGAGGATGGTTGGCAAGAACTTCCTTATGGGAATGATTATACCTGAAGCGGTTGAAAGTGAATTCCAGGAAATACTTGGTGATCTGGCAGTTAAGTTCAAGGATTGGAAACCGATAGTTTCTTCCGTATCGAGACTGGAAGAGGCTATTTCAGGCTAGTTTTTTTTCTTTCCTGAATTCTGAGAATATCCTTCCAAGAGGGTATTCTCTTTTATCTACAAACTTTGCAATCAATGCGATACTAGGATGAACCCTGCTGACTTCGTCATGCATCCTTACGGCTATCTTGCGAAGGTCGTAATGCGCCTGCGGGGTTGAACGCAGCTCAGCGAAATGAACCAGCTCCCTGGCATTCATGGCCACATAAACTGGGTATTTGTAAGCATATGGAATGCAATATTGGGCAACTTCCGATCCATGCGCTGACCGAAGTGCTTCCCACACAAGACTGGCGCGCGTCATGATCTCCTTGAATTCAGATAGCATATCCTCTTTTTTTCCTATAATTTCCGGAATATCAAAACCCGCCCTTGGCGAAAGGGCGCCCCTGATTATTGTCATCATTCTGTGTCTTTGCATGTCCCGGAAAGCACCGTAATTTGTTGAGACCAGGAAATGATAAGTAGGTATTTCAAACTCCCTGCCAGGCTTGTCACGTCTGCCTTTACGCCTGTCTGCAGCGGATCTGATCCATGATCTTACGGCCCGTGCCTCAATTGGATTATATGACCCGTTACCTACCGAAATTGCAATGCCCATTCTCCTGATCTCTTCCTCCTCGGGATTATAACCTATCAGCTTAACGCCAGAACTGTCCAGTATGTCACCAGCTGGCAAAGAATCATGGTCTGACAGTGGCTGCGATGAAAATCCGCCCGTTGATATCGATCCGGATGTCTTGATTATCTCCGCAAACTCTCTATTCAGTTCTTCAAAGATCGACTGGGCCAGAAGTTTTGCTTCCTGCAATCCAGAAGATCTAAGCCTCGCTATCAGGTAAGTAAATGCTCTTGCATTTCCAGATACTCCAAGGTTCGTCAGGGTCGATGCCGGAAGAAAGTATCTTAGATCATCCAAAGCACGTGCACGAACTGCTGTATCGTAAGCCTTTAGCGCAAGCTTCCTCTCTTCCGGTTCCATAGAGTCCAGATAAGCAGAAGATCCGCTTTTTCTTGAGGTAAATACGCAGCTCCCTGACGGATACATATCCTGTATAATTTTCTTCAAAGGTTCATATGTCTTAGCATAGAGCGAAAACAGGCTATCACACAGATCAGTGTAGTCGGAAGCAAGAATACCGGATATGCCTATCTTCTCAGGCTTAAGGTACAGATACCCTTCCACACCCTTTTTGTCGTAACGTACATACCGAGAGGACTTTTCAATGAACGAAAGCCCAATCCTCTGCTCCTCCATCATCTTCGTAACGACGTTAGAAACATTCTGGATTCCAAGCTGGGCGTATATAAGTTCGGCTATCGACTCATCCCCGTATTCGCTGAAGACCTTGTTATAGAATTCACTGCCACGATCCGGGTTATCTGCGAACTCCTTATCGTATACATCTCTTATGTCGAGTGCAGACGCCCTGCTGTACCTAGAAATAAGAGCACCTCTATCTATGCCCCGCTCCAGGGATATAAGAAAGACATCTTTATCCCTGTTAGAGAATGCTTTTTCCTTTTCTCCCATCTATCTCTTATTCTTCTTTACTGCTGCAGAGGGCTTCTTCTCAGATCCTTTGGCAGGTACAAAGTAAACATCTGTAGGACTGAATGACTGCAGTCGCTTGAACTTCGCAACTATTGGCATTCCCACGTACATATCATCCTGCTCGGCACCTATGAGCCTTGCCATAAAGAGAGAATCGAATCCTTCAAACTCCACGAGAACAAGGTTGAACGGTGTCTGTGGGAGAAATACCTCGCTTCCGAAGTAGCATGTTGTGTATGAATGTATCTTTCCTTTTGTGGGCAGTTCCACCCACTCGGTTTCAGCACCGCACATCATGCAGTGGGACCGTGGCGTGGCAAACCCATAATGACATTTCTTGCACCTGCTCCCCATAAGCTTTTTCTTTCCAAGTGCCCTGAAAAATTCTGAATCCTGGGCGTAGCTGTGTATGTAATCTATCGAATAGGTGGATTTAACGATGAGCGGGTCTGTGCTATAAATTTCGGTTCCATTTTGCGATTCATCCATTTTTGCATCCGGATTTATTGTCATTTCGGCACCTCCATTATTGACACTGTAACATAAGTCCCGGTGCCTGCATGGCTGTGTATCAGTCCGCGCTTCGGATTGTTCAGCTGGAGCTTGTCGCTCTTGAAGTGTTTTTTTATCGTTTTCTGGAGCTGCCAGAACATGAACACACCCTGCATTATGCCTGTCGCACCGACTGGATGTCCGCATGCTAGAAGTCCGCCAGAAAAGTTAACGGGGACCTTCCCATTGAGTTTAGACTTTCCTTCCTCAATAAACTGTCCGCCCTCACCATATTTGCAGAGACCAAGATCCTCATAAGTCTGTATCTCGGAAGAAGTGTACGCGTCATGAAGCTCCACAGCATCGAGTTCTTTAAGCGGATCAGTTATCCCTGCCGCCTCATACGCTTCCTTTGCTGCAGACCTGCCTGCCCTGAATGAGTGTATTCCGGGATATTTCAGATCCCTGTAATCAGACGGTTTTTCGTTGGGAAGAAGGGGCACTTTTCCAAAAGGTCTGTCGGCAAGCCTCATCGTATCGGTTCCGGTTCCGATTCCTGTGATCTCTATCGGGTGCTTGGTAATCTCAAATGCTTTTTCTTCCGATGCCAGGATTGCAACAGCCGCGCCATCAGACATTGCGCAAACGTCCAGCCTCGTCAGCGGGTAGGATACCATCGGGGAGTTTCTGACATCCTCTACTGTAAGCTTCATCGGGCTCTGTGCGTATGGATTGTTAAGCGCATTCTCATGGTTCTTTATTGAAACCTTTGCAAGCTGCTCAACTGTTGTTCCGAATTCATGCATATGCCTGACGGCCATCATAGCATAATAACCGGTGTAGAAACCTCCAACAGGATAGTCGAAATTCGTATCGCTTGCCAGGGCGATGAACTCGTTTCCTTTCCACGTATTCACATGTGACATTGATTCAAAACCATAAACAGCGCATGTATCCATCCTCCCGGATGCGATTTCCTCATACCCTGTCTGGAAGGAAAGACCTCCTGTCGCCCCGCCGCCTTCAACCCTCTTGCTAGGCTTTGGTGTCAGACCAAGATAATCCTGTACCATGATCCCGGACATCAACTGCCTCTGGAAGTGATCAGAGAAATAAGATGCAACCGATCCATCAATGTCGTTAATGGTCAAGCCGACATCATTCAATGCATAGTCGAATGCTTTCTTTACCCTTAGCCTGAAATCCATATCCGGCGTTGACTTGGCAAACTTCGTGACTCCTCCAGAAACCATATACACTTTTCTGCCCTTATGCTTCATTTGAATCAAATTAGTATACTCTCAACATTTATAATACTAATTCGTGCCTGAAATTTTGATCATAAGCAAAAAAGTATTACAGCGGTACTCATTCCTTTCGGCATGAAGGCACTTTTGATAGGAGGCTCAGGATTCATAGGTTCAAGACTTTGCGAATCACTGGACGCTGAAAAAATCTCATATTTTTCAAGACACAGGAATGAAATTCTTGCATCGAAGAACATTGATCACATTCATGGATCCGTTGAGGAAACTGACAGACTTAAGGAAATAGTGAAGGATTACGATACTATATTCTACCTGGCAGGTGTATTTGACGAGAAAGAACAGAAACACGAGGTCGTGACCCTGAACGGTGTCAAAGCTGTTGTTGATGCAATCAAAAAACAGGATACAGGACAGAAATTGATTTTCTTTTCCGCGATAAACACAGATTACGGTGTATCAGAGTTTTTCAGGATCAGGAGAATTGCAGAGGATAATGTTGCCCTCGCCAAGGATAGTCTTATTATAAAACTATCCAACGTGTTCGGCGACGGCGACAGGATCACAAGAGATGTTGAGGTTCTTGCCAAATCCGGAGTCAGAAAAATGCCACTCGGCAGATCGCTTGCCCCCGTAAGTGTCAACAATCTAGTCACTGCAGTAAAGGCCTTCACGCAGTACAAGGGCACTATCTATATGTGTTCAAAAGAGGATATCTCTCTCGATCGTGCAGTGAATATTGTTAGAAGCAGATTAAAGCTTTCTCCCGTCAAGACCGTCGACAACAAGAAGAAAAACCAAAAAATAATCGCAAAGATGACAGAAAGGGTTAATCTCCCTGCGTGGAGAATCGCTGATCTTGTACTGAACTTCTATCGTGAGAATACGTCGCTATACAGGGCGGTAAAAGAACCCGACAAATACGAGGATTACATTAAGGCTAGATACAGCTAAAGCATGACATGGCCAATGGCCTCCCTGTAAGTATGCACGCTCAGCTTCTTCAGGTACTGTAAGGTGTAGTCGGTTATCATGTTGAACTGGCTGGATTTCCTGCAGGTCACAAGAAATCCGGCTGCTTTGCTCATATGGGCGCTGGAAGCAAGCAGGTAAGCGGCCCTGACGTCACCGGAGCTGAGCTTCTCCTTAAGGTCGAGCCATACTTCATCTGCATGGTTTAGCATTTTCCTGTTCTCGTCGCTAAGCCTTACGTTTGGATCCTCGGTACCCGAGACTATTGTGTCCAGCAGGTCAAGGATCAGCCTGGTCTCGTTCAATCTCTTCCCAACCGAAATTGCCAGGCCGAGAAAGGACTCAGCCAGTCTTATCTCGGACAGGAAAGAAAAATAAGGGTGATCAAGCGGTAACCTTGAATCAACAAGCTCACAGTACTGCTCAGATACATTTCCTTCCTCAGGCATGCATCCAGATGTGCTTTCCGGATATATTCTTTTCAGGCATAGCCCCGGGCAGATTCGAACTGCCGTCGACGGGTCCAGAGCCCGCTATGCTTGGCCACTACACCACGGGGCTTTTTATGTACAGGATTAAACCTGGCAGCACCGGAATCCAATGCAATCTATTTATTTTTTGCAGAACAACTAAAGAAAAAATGTTAAACTCGGTTCAGCATTCCAAAGCAGAATAAATTTGATAAGAGCAGTGCTGTTTGACATGGACGGAACGCTTCTTGACAGTGAGGGGCTCTCCAGCGAGGCAACGGATTTTGGTGTACACTCTATAACAGGGAGGCACCTCACCGAAGAAGAAAACAGGAGCCTTACCGGCAAACCTGTAAAGAAGGTGCTGCAAGAATGGTTTCCAGATAAAAGCCATTCGATATACGAAGCAGGGATTGGATATTACAGATCAAGAATAGGTGAGATTTCATCGTATCCAGGAATCAATAAATTGCTTGATAACCTGAGGTCAAAATACAAGATGGCAATCGTCACTTCAACTCACAGGGAGCAGGCCATGGAGATACTGAGCAAAGTAGGTATACTTGAGTATTTCAGTTTTATAATAGGCCAGGATGATACCGTGATGAACAAGCCCGATCCAGAACCCGTCCTTCTCGCAATGAATCGTCTTGGGGTTTCTAGGGAAGACTGCATATTTGTAGGGGATCAACCTTATGACATAATAGCTGCGCATGAAGCTGGAATTATTGCGGTAGCAGCTACCTGGGGCACAGGAATGAAGGATGTTCTTGAGGTATATCACCCGGACTACTTCCTGGGGCATCCTGCGGATCTTATTGACTTACTCAAAACACTGCGTTGACTTTGTTCATCTCTTGCCTTTTTGGATCCGAGGGCGCTCTCCCTGAACTATGAAGGAATTTCCCGATAATGCGAAAATGAGTTAATCGTGTTAAAGGGAAGCAGAGTTAAATTATTTAGGATCAAAGCCCTATTGTGACTGTGAAGAACTGGAGCGGGCACATCATATTTCAGGAGAATTTCCAATGGAAGGACCTTGAAAAGGCATTTCCGGAGATATGGGAACTATTTTCCAAAGAATCCCGGCAGAGCATAGAGGAAGTGCAGTATGACCAGGCAAATCTCTTTCTCAACATGGAAGAGATCAGAAAAAACAAGAAACCCATGGGGTACATGAAGGACGGGGCAAAGTACAGGTTCATTTTTCCGCTGGATAGAAAAGAAATAATAATTTACAGGGGAGTTCCTACCGAAACTATCAGGGAGATGACTGATCAGGTCGCGAAGATTCTCCGCAACTCGAAGCTCAAGTTCAACGTGGAATACGACAAGATGCTGTTACAGGATATAAGGGCAAGAAGAAAGTAGTAATAACCAATAAATTATATCTTATCCAGCAATCAGGTGTGGATGGTCAGCAGAATCAAGGTTGTTAATGATGTAGGTGAACTGGTATCTATTTTCCATGCTGCCGACACTGACGTAAAAAGGAAATTGCTGATTGACCTTTCAACAGGTTGGATCACGCTGCCGAAGATCGAGGAAAGGTATGGAATTGAAGGTAAGAGAGCTCTCCATTATCTTGACAAAATAAAGATGACTGAAAGCCAGTGGGTGACCGGTGAAGGCGGACCCGAGAAGGCATATCATACATATTACACAAATGTGCAGATCAATCTTATTGGCGGAATGGAGGAATTAGCAGACATCATATATGCCACAACTATGAGCGAGAAGAAACTTGAGGAATACGAGGCTGAAATCAAGAAAATGATAGTCCCGGGAGAAGGCGTATTCCTTGGAGACGTGACAGACAAACTGCAGTTTTCACAGACGCTTCTGAGAGGCCTGATAAGAAGATCTTCCTCACTCACAATAAAGGGATACAAGATCGACCTTGTTCAGGAAACCTGAGACCATAATTGATAACAGTTCTTCGCATAGGACACAGGCCGGCAAGAGATAAACGGATCACTACACATGTTGCACTGACTGCCAGGGCTTTCGGTGCGTCTGCAATAATTATCGATCTGCATGATTCTGAGCTGGAAGACAATGTCCGATCCGTAGTGGATAGATTCGGCGGTGATTTTCAGATTTCTTCTGGCGTTAACTGGAGAAGATACCTTGAGGATAGCGGTGCAGTGAAGGTTCACCTGACAATGTATGGCATCCCAGTTCAGGATTGCATTGACAATATTCGCCAGGATGCTTCAAGGAAAGGTAACTTGATCATCACAGTGGGTGCTGAAAAAGTCCCCGGAGATCTTTACGGAGTTGCTGATTACAATGTTTCTGTGACAAACCAGCCGCATAGCGAGGTCGCTGCGCTTGCCATATTCCTGGACAGGTATAATCACGGCGATGAACTATCCGCAAGGTTCGAAGGAAGAATGGAAGTCATTCCAAAAGCCAGGGGAAAGGAGATCAGGAACAGGGTAGGCAACAGCATAACAACTACAAAGCCAAAAAGAAAGGATTAAAAATGCAGTTGCCCTAACGTAGAATCCTAGTGCCGCCGTAGCTCAGTGGTAGAGCACCCGGCTGTTAACCGGGCGGTCGTCGGTTCGATCCCGACCAGCGGCGTTGGGGCCGTAGCTCAGCCTGGCAGAGCGCCTGGCTCATAACCAGGTGGCCGTCGGTTCAAACCCGACCGGCCCCATACATTATCA
>JAKACH010000049.1 GCA_021821635.1 Thermoplasmata archaeon
GAGGATAACGGTGAATAGGCAGAATTCGCAAAGTTTCCTATCGCCATATATAGTAGAGATTGTATGGCTATTGGCATCTTGGATCTAGCCTGTTCCTTTAAAGATCCTGACATTTGCACTAAAAGTAAGCACTGCGTTGCTTATATTGATAACATGTTCTCCTTATATCTAGTGAGAGGAACGACGATTAAGCAATGAAGGCGCATTATTAGAGAAGGATAAACCTCCTTTCCCAAGAATATTTATAATCTGGATTCGTAGATTAAAAAACTTGATATAAATACGTCCAATGTTAGGACATGGAAATTAACCCCGAGCTGATGAGCCGAACAACAGATATGCTTAAAATGCTAGGTCTCTCCTCTTACGAGGCACAGGGTTTCGCTGCTCTGGTATATCATGGCGTGGCAAATGCTGACACGGTTGCAGATACGGCTAAAATACCCAGGACTTCGGCTTATAAGGTGATGGAATCACTGGTGCAGAAGGGATTGGCGAAGGAAACGGAGGGAAGACCAAGGATGTTCAAGCCCGAGGACATGGGAAAGATCCGGGGCGATTTTGAGAAAAAGCTGAATGATCTCTTCATCGACCTGAAGAACCTTCAGGATATACTTCCATCGAAAGGTGAGCCCCAGCTCGTATACACAATATATGGCTCTGCGCAGGTTATGGAGAAGCTTAAGGAAATGATCAACCTGACGGAAACTGAGCTATACGTATGCACGCCAAGGGTCAAGGAAATCAGAACCGAACTGAAAAAACAGCTTGAAAACGCCATGAAGAGGAACATCAGGATAGTTTTCGTAACCCCGCCTAACAAAAGGGTGCCTGCAAATGTGGAGGTATTCAGGAAGGAAGGTCTGATAGCAACAGATGTCGTGAGCGATCAGAAGCGAGCAATGCTGGCTGGCCCTGATCTTGACGCATGCGGATATACAGATAATCCGGCACTCGCTTTGCACGTTTACCAGTTCATAAACATGATGCTTGCTTCCGGAAACAAAGAATAGACGCAATTATTATCAACCCAGCTATTTCTGGTTATCATGAAAGTGACGGAAAAGATTCTGCTCGGAGGGCACATATCAACATCCGGAGGAATATCAAACGCTCCTGCAAGAGCTGCAGTTTTTGGCTTCAGGACAATGCAGATATTCTCAAAGAACCAGATGCAATGGAATGCAAAGCCTCTTGCGGATCAGGAGGTAACCGCATTCAAATCAGAATACACCAGGGTCGGGCTTCGAAAGACCATGTCGCACGCTTCGTATCTCCTGAACCTTGGATCGCCGAATGAAGATATGAGGGTAAAGGTCATAGACGCCATGCATCTGGAATTGAGCAGGGCAAACGCCCTCGGAATTGATTATGTTATCCTTCATCCAGGGTCACAGAAGGACACAACAGAGAAAGCAGCGATAACTCAGATATCTGAAATACTTAATTCAACGCTCTCGGAGTCACGGTTCACAAAGGTTCTAATTGAAAATGCGGCAGGGCAGGGATCAGCGATAGGCTACCAATTCAGGCAGCTTTCCGAAATCATAGATGGCATAAGTAAAAAGGATATGATAGGGGTATGCATCGACACTTGCCATGTTTTTGCTGCTGGATATGACGTGAAAACACCGGAAGGTTATGCCGAAACCATGGACCGTTTCAGTTCTGAGGTTGGCATGAAGTATCTGCTGGGATTCCATCTTAATGACTCGAAAAAGGAAAAGGGGAGCAGGCTGGACCGCCATGAGCAGATAGGTAAAGGGCTACTTGGACTTGATGGGATCAAGAATTTCGTAAATGACAAACGTTTCAGAGATACTCCAATGGTATTGGAAACTCCAAAGGGAGAAGAAGGATATTCTGAAGACATCAAGGCGATTGAAAGCGTGTTGAGGTGAGATTGTGGAATTAAGAGGATTCAGGCCATATACATTTTCGAGCAACGTTAAAGACTTCTGGTCACCTCCGTTCGACACAATTTCACCTGAAGAAGAACTGGTTCTGAAAAAGCATGAATATAATATTACACATATAACGCTTCCACACGGCCCTGGATCCATAAATGAATCCGCCAGGGCATTCAAATCTTGGGCAGAACACGGAATAATATCCCGGCTGGAGAATGATTCTATCATTCTATTGAGACAGAAATTCACTCGGAATGGGAAGGAAAAAGAACGTTTCGGGATAATTGCCCTTGCACGCGTTTACCCTGATGATGGCTCTATTAAACCACATGAAATGACATTCGAAGGCCCGAGAAAAAACAGGGAGGAAGTTATGAGAGGGCTGGGTCTTATACCCGAGCCAATTTTCTTAGTTTCTCCTGGAAATGCCTTTTTGAATGCAATGCTGGCTTCATTTAAGAGGGCAAGAAAGGTACAGGCTTTCAATCAGCCGGAAGATGTTGAGAATACAATCTTCGTGATAGAAGACGAGAAGGACATAAAGAATCTCTCAGAGAGTGTTAAAAAACAAGTCGCTATTGTTGCTGACGGGCATCACAGATTGGCGGCCATAAAGGAGATTGCTGCAACAGACCACGGAGGTTGGGATTATGCCATGGCATACATTGCTTCGTCAGAAGATCCTGCACTGTATATTTCTGGCATCCACAGGATCGTTAAAGCCAACATAACGGCAGATAGTTTTCTCAACTCCCTGAGCAAGGTCTTCAACACTCAGGAAGTGACAGCTTTTGATCCGGAAAAGGGCCTCTCCATATACATCAACGGAAGGTTATATTCAATTGCACCGAAAAAAGATTTTCTTGCGGAGCACGGAGAATATATTGACGATCCCGGCCTTTTTGTTAAGAAAGCAATACTTGAGACAATAATAGGAATGGATGCCCGGCAGATCGAGACTGGCATAATTTACTCGCATGACATAGATTACGCGATAAACATGGTCAATGACAGGAGAGCAGGAATGGTTATACTGATGCCTGATTGGGACAAGAAGACATTTACAGAAGTTGTCTCAGCTGGACATCTTCTGAGCCAGAAATCAACATACTTTTACCCCAAGCCACCATCGGGTGTCGCCATCTACAAACCGTGAAACTTGCCACTGTAGCTCAGCAGGGAGAGCAGCTGATTCGTAATCAGCAGGTCGGGGGTTCAAATCCCTCCAGTGGCTTATCTTACAGAAAGTAGAGTTAATAGACTGAGATGATTGATTTCCTCCATGCGGTGAACCCTTACCGGTTCCCCTCCTGTAAATATCTTGGATGACATGAAGAGCTTCTATACAGCATCTCTCCTGCGATATCCTGAAAGGATATACTACGCATTATTGTCACCGGTGAACGTCATTACTATGATACCGCATCTGCTCAACCTCTGTGATACGGCATTATCCCTTATCCTTTCATGGAATTTGAATTCATTTAAGGACATTCCAAACCTAGGGAGCACTTTATGCTAGTTACTGAAACAAATGAAATCAATGTCGATTCAAATCAGGGAGAAGGCAGCAAAAATTTATAGAATGTAGATATGTATGTGTATCTACATATGTCCACTAAAAACATTGCACTCAGAGAAGATGTATACAAAAGATTGAAAGAGGTAAAAGGGCCAGACGAGAGCTTTAGTGATGCAATAGAAGAGTTGCTGGAAAAGAAAGGAAGTCTCTTGCCTCTTTGGAGCTCATTATCCGGATCTGAGGCCATGGACCTGATTGAGACCGACTTAAAGGCAATTAGAAATGGAGCCCAGATTAGAGTATGATCCTTTTCGACACTTCAGCCATAATAGATTTCCTAAAAGGTGGAGTGAAAACCAAGTCAATTGTGGAGGGAATAGAGAGTAATCGAGAGAGCGTATACACTACAGTAATTTCTCAATATGAACTACTTACCCCAGTATATCACAGGGGAATGAAAGTTGAGGAGAGAAATATTAGGGCTTTTCTTAGACAATGTATTGTATTTCCACTTGATCAGAATTCTGCGGAAAAGGCATCTCGCATCATGGGAAGTCTGTTTAAGCTTGGTCTTCCAATTAATGCACTTGATACCCTGATAGCTGGCATAGCGATCGAAACGGGAACAGATAAAATAGCTACACTTGATCGAGATTTTATACAGATTGCAAAAGTAACTGACCTTGACATGATAATCATATGAAACTTCAGCTCGAGTAACTTGATGTATTATCACTAAATCCTGAATCTGAGCCTTTCAGGAAATAGTGAATCTCCAAATAAATCAATTTTTCTTCTCTAAAGACGCATATGTTTGTAATTCGTAATCAGCAGGTCGGGGACTCAAATCCCTTTAGTGGATTCCTTATCTCATCTCTCTTCATAGAATGCAATGACATTGTTATTTTTAACCAGAGTTCGCCAGCAGTGAATTGCCCAAAACCGAAATACTTAATTAACAACATTACAATTACGTAATTGTAATGGCAAAAGAGACAATCCAGATCAGAATTGATGAAGAGACCTCCAAGTTCGTCAATCGAATGCTTAGATCAGGTCTTTTCAGGACAAAGAGTGATGCACTCAGGTATATTTTGTCAGCGGGAATAACTGCTGCTGCAAAATTTCCAGAGGTCTCCGAGAAAGTTGAGAGACTGAAGTCTATGGAGAAAACTACTGGAAGACCACCTATCGAATTGTCAGGGAGCCTCAAAGATCTTCTGGTTAACAGGGACAGATTCAATTGAAATATATTGACACGAGCGTAATTGCCTCTGCCCTTGATCCGGCGGATCCATCCACCCTTAGTTC
Organism: Thermoplasmata archaeon; assembly: GCA_021821635.1. GTDB lineage: Archaea > Thermoplasmatota > Thermoplasmata > Thermoplasmatales > Thermoplasmataceae > UBA582. The sequence goes on from JAKACH010000049.1 coordinate 4,744, forward strand.
GGTCGAAGTGCTCCAGAAGCGGGGAAAGGTAGTTTCAGAGCTAGTGATCACTGAACTAAGCTCCGTTCTGTCAAGAAATAAGAATTTTGTGACTCTCATGGATGAACTTTCTGGAGACAGAGCATCCAGTTCATACGCCGTGATTCTATATATTCTCAAGAAGTTTGATCTTCTGTTTCTTCCAGTGCAACAGACTCAGGTTGAAATGCCTACTGGGAATTACGGCAACATCATGTCGTTCGCTGTTGAACTCTCAAGAGATATTCCAATGAGGACACTGGATTTACTTCACCTCTCTTACGCGCACGCAATGATGGAGTCAACAAAAGCGGATATTGAATTGATAACTAGAGACAGGGAATTCGAAATTTACAAATCAGAGATATACCGTGCCGCAGGAATCAAAGTAATGTATTGCGCATGATTCATTAAATGGGTTGTTTGCTCAAAGTATTTTACATCAATGTGGTTGATTCAAACTCAGCCATTTGCTTCCCTTACTGAAAGTAATTTATGTACGTTAAAGGGCCAATTTTGAAAGCTTTTGAGTTCACTTTTCTATCAATTCGTATAGTCCCGTTTATTCACTGCAGTCATGTATTCGACTATCCTCCATATAGTCTCACTTTCAGATTCCATTGGCGAAAACGTCATTCGATTACCCATATTCCTGTATTCTTCTCCAATGAAGGATATCGCTCCTTACCAAAATTTAAAGATTCTTAGTTCAGGAAAGCCTGTAGGCGATCCAGTGTTATGTGGTCGCGTGTAGCTTGTTCAAATCCCTCCAGTGGCTCTATTCTTACTTTATTAACGCCATGTATTGAATTAACTTCTTGACACGAACAAATTAAGAGTTCCAGCACAAAAGTTAAGATTTGTTCCCATCCGTATGATTGATTTTCTTCAAGACGAAAATCATGTAAGTCCCCACCCTCCTGGTAGAAGGGCATGTAGCTTCTCGTGTTCTTCTATCTCTAGCGGATCATAGGACTGGAAATCATGATGGTCGCAATGGAATACCGTTAACTGTCGTTCGTGGTGGTGTACTCTCTTCCAGAAATTACCGGCAGTCTTGCCATGCAATTTCATGTGCTCTTCAACGTGAGCAGCATCAGAAGCCTTGAACTGGTGCTCGTCACAGTGATAAGTTGCAATCCTCTTCTCGTGGTCAAATTCTCTTCTGAAAATAGGCATCAGGGATAAGATCATCATTGGATAGATAATATTTTTGCTAAGAAGAAACAGAACTTAATTTCACTCAAGATGTAAGTTTTCCTGTATATTGGAAACGTTCCTGAACACGTATATGAAAAAGATCATACTGGCAAAGCCTGTAGCTGTTGTAATGCTCCAGATCAGGATAGGCACTGAAGTTATGAAAAGAGCCGCGCCACCCAGTAGCGGGCCGCATGCTCTTCCTATCGAAATGAAGCCGTTGTAAATCCCCATATTGCGACCAATATTTTCCGGCTTTGACACAAGAGAAACCATAGCAGAGCCGGATGGAAAAGCAAGATCCTCACCTATCGTGAGAATAAGCGTTGAGATAAGCATCCCCGCCAGGCTAGTATCAAAGGCATACGAAAGAAAGCCGGCAGTGTATACGAAAGTTCCGATCGCGTAGGACATATAGTTTCCGATGCGCTTTGTTACCTTGTAAAAAATGCCCTGAGTTGCAACTACGGCTGCACCGTTTACCAGGTATATCAACCCGAGCTGAAAGTAGTTCAGCCCACGAAGTATGTTTGCATAGTTTGTTAGTGTCACAGTTTCCTGTGCCTGCACCATAAAGAGCAGTAGAGCAGATACCGATAGTGCAATGAGTAGCCGATTGTCTGACCTGAATCCATGTGCTTCTTTACCGCCGAATTTCACTTCCTTCAAGAACAGTGACATTGTTAGACTGATCCCGCTTGATACTAATCCAAAGACAAACAGATAGTAGAATCCGGAATAGAAGATCGCAAACCCTCCAATCGCAGGACCTATTCCCCATCCGATGTTGTTGCCCACTCTCAGAATTGAAAAACCTTTAGTTTTGATTGTACTGGATTCGGATACAAGAGCGTAGATTGAAGGCATCTGTGAGGAATTCGAGATAGTGAGCGCAATAAAGGTCACTGTAAAATACGGGGCGTAATCCCGAACAGAAGAGGAAAGAGAGAGCAAAAGATATAGGAGGGTGGAAATCAGCACCGCCAGGATCACAGTTCGCCTGTGGCCAAACCTGTCACCGAGCGATCCTGCATATTTCTGAGCCAATGCTCCAATTGCCGTACCCGATGTTATTATTATAGCGTCTTCGACTACATTTAGACCTAGAAATGATCTGATGTAAAGTGCGCTGAAAATCCAGAGCGATGAAAAAGCCAGCCCTCTCATCCCGGACACAGCCGATGCCACACCTACGTTTTTCAATTAACCCGGTTAAGCTGTATTAGATAAAAAAGGAAATGTGAAAATTTTAGCAAACTTGTTTTTTCGATTACTAACCGATAATGTTATTCTCAAGACCTCTGGATTACGGAATAAAATGTATAAAATGTTTGATTTACCAGACCTTATACCAAAGGTATGGTTATATATAACATGTTTTAGATAATATAATTGGAGGTCGATGGAATGCCTGGTGGAAATAGTTTTAATATTGTGATGGCAACTGGAACAGCTGAGAAGCTTGTGATGCTTGGCGTGCTCACACAGACAGGTGCAAATCTCGGTATGCCTGTAAGGATATTTGTTACCGGTACTGCACTGAAATCATTCAGGAAGAATGGGTTCAACGATAGGCCTGTCATGCCAGCTGGTTTTGAGGATTACATGAAGGGACTTGTTGCCGGACTAGACAAGCTAAGGACGGATAACTGGCATAAGATGATTGAAACAGCTATGCAAACTGGAGATGTGAAGATTTTTGCCTGTTCTCTTATGACTTCTGCACTTGGGTGGAAGAAGGAGGATCTGGATCCAATTGTTGACAGCATAGTGGGAGCAACAGATTTCATGATACAATCTGGTGGCGGTCAGACCGTAATTATCTGAGGGATTCATATGACAACATATAACGTTGACAGTAAGGGAACAGCCTGCCCTGGCCCTATAACTGACTTGATCAGGGCCTACAGGAAGGCGTCGAATGGTGATATCATAATCCTGCAGGCTACCGATCCCGGTGTGGTGCCGGATTCCAAGGCTTGGTGCGGGATGACCAAGAACGAGCTCGTTGATG
>JAKACH010000010.1 GCA_021821635.1 Thermoplasmata archaeon
ATCTTATCAGAGATCTGCGAATCACATATGATTCGGCTTTCACAAATTATTTATTGATTGACAAAATGTGCAAATCATGGGAGAAAAGAATGCAGAGAGCGTGATTATTGATTATACCAAGAGGAATCATCCAATCCGTGTGGTCAGATCAGGCAAGACGCTGACCGTTATGGCATACGGGGAAGAGATACTGAAAACGAGGAATGCATACATTCTTTATGAAACTGGGCGTAAGCCAGTATATTATTTTCCTATCAGCGAGGTCAGGGACCGCAAGCTTAAGGCAACTGACACGGTGTCGGTCTGCCCTTATAAGGGGAGGGCTCATTATTATTCGCTGCTCGCAGGGAAGAGGGAAATCAAGGATTCGGCCTGGCGTTATTCAGAGCCAAACGAGGATTTCAACCCGATCAAGGATTATATCGCCTTCTATGATAGTGTCATTGATGGAATAGAAGAATCCGAGTAACCACGGGATAAGCACTTTCGTAACTGCACGGCCTATCCATTCAGAGGACAAAAAGGGCCTTAGACCGTATGAAAATGCATACTTTGCTGCCGGTATTCTTAGCTATGCATGATCCATTCTTTATCGCATTCAAAAAGCCTGGAGGGAGTGGACAATACTGACTGGCAATATTTATATAAAATCTATAAATACACTGATGCCGAGAAAAGTTCGGCTCAGAGGGATGGAGTTCCCGATGATTGTCTCCAGAGACTGATAACTCCTGTATGGCAGCTGATGATTTCAGATGGTTATGACAGGAGTGGATGATAGGGTTTTCAACAGTATTCTTTGGCCTGATGGTCGCGCAGTGGAACTGAGAAAGGAAGATCCTGTTTGTTTTGTAGATCTCAACATCGATCAGATAATAGGATCTGTCGTTGCACCTTATAAGGACTACAATCTTAGACCTTTTTTTGACACTCTGGCTATTGATCCAGATACGGTGAAATACAGGCAGGACATATTCAGAGATCTTGAGAAAGCAGACGTTTTTGCTTGCATGTACGACTTTTCGATAAAGATGAGGGATGTCCATAGATACATTTCAGGCATGGACAGGCTGTTTGAATGGCAGAGACAGGGCTGGATACTCGACGCTGCCTTACTCTATTTTGGTGCTATGAATGATCTGGCACAGAGGCTTGCAGGTGCAGCTCTCAACTCAGATGGACTCATATCCCTCAGGAACTATGTTCAGAAATACGTGGAGTCAGAAAGCTTCAGGAATAAAGAAGATAAGGCGAATGACATAAAGAAAAAATTATCGGCCATCAGATACGAAATGTCCTTTGGACCATCAAGGGTAACTGTGAGAAAGGACAAAGGTAGGGAAAGCTATAACGGGATTATACAGGAGGCATTCAGTAAATTTAGAAACGGCAAGAAATCTGCAGCGAATAAAAAGAGGTTCAGCGAATCATCGATGAATCATGTTGAAGCCGAGGTTCTTGCGCTGATTGCACGTTTATTCCCGGAAGAATTTGGTGAACTCTCAGCTTTCTGCGAAAACAATTCTTCTTTCATTGATCCTGTTGTGGAAGTTGTGTACAGGGAGATCCATTTTTACCTGTCATATCTTGAATATATATCGGCAGTAAAGAAAGCCGGGCTAGAATTCTGCCTGCCTGAAATATGTACGGATCATGATATTTACTGCCTGAACTCCTTCGATCTCGCCCTTGCCCACAAGGCCTTAGCTTCCTCGTCTAAAGTAGTGGCAAATGATTTCCAGTTGTCAGGAGGGGAGAAGGCCCTGGTGGTAACAGGGCCGAACAATGGCGGGAAGACAACGTTTGCTAGGTCGTTCGGGCAGGCTTTCTTCCTTTTTGCGCTGGGACTGCCTATTCCTGGTTCAAAAGCCCGCCTGTTCGTGCCAGACAATATCTACACACACTTTGAAAAGTCCGAGGATCCCGAGAATCTCATGGGTAAACTGGAAGACGATCTTGTTAGGATGAGGAAGATACTTTATATGGCCACGAACAGGAGCATCATTATCGTCAATGAAATGCTCAGCTCCACAACATTAAAGGATGCCATCCAGATAGGCACTGAGATAATTGGCCTGATAATGAGAAAAAATGTACTCTGCGTCTATGTAACATTCCTGGATGAGTTTGCCAGGTTAGATGGCGTAGTGAGCATGGTCAGCCAGGTCGATCCTTCTTCGCCTGATATAAGGACATTCAAGATCAGGAGGACAGATCCAAACGGCCTTGCATATGCGAAAGCCATCGCAGAGAAATATGACCTCACCTACGAGAAGATTATGCGGAGGATCAGCGGATGAATGTAAATTTGCTTTCCACGGATCCATCATACAGGTTGCCTGAAAACTTGCCCTTGAACGTGGAAGAGCTTGAGAAGGACCTGGATCTTGTCACAATTTACAATGCAATGGCAGGAAACGATCGCTATGTGTTTGACGTATGCAGGAGAGCCATCATGAACAGCATCACGAATAGAGATACAATAGTGTACCGCCAGGGAGTGCTTCAGGACGCGCTCGACAATCCGTGCATCGTGCGGGATATATATTCTATCATTGTCGATTCAGTTGCACAGGCAAGAAGACTTCTATTCTGGGTGAGTCGCCAAAATCCTGAATTTGTGCTGCGCGAATCAATATCAGTGCTGCAGATTTACCTCACAGCGATAGAGAAGATAAGGGAGATAGGGAGAAAGGCATTACCCTCCCTTCACTCAGAGGGCTTTCTGCAGTTCTTCACCATGATAAACCATGAATTCGACGATGACTACGTCAGGATGGTATCGGGCCACCTTGAAAACCTCCACTTCCCTCGAGGGATTTATGTCCGCGGCGGGCTCGGAAGGGGTAACGCACTGACGGGATATGATCTTGTCATCCCGAAGGTCAGGCCGGACAGGCTCGTTAAACGGATCACAAACATCAGGGAACCGCATTACACTTATGTGCTGCCTGACAGGGATGAGCTGGGAGGACAGGCGCTGGGTGAGATGCGCGCCAGGAGCATATCTGAAACTGCAAGGATAGTGAGTGAGTCGGCTGAGAATGTTCTGGGTTTCATCGATCGCCTCAAGGAAGAGATTGCATTCTACCTCGGCTGCCTTAACCTTAAGAAACAACTGAACTCCATCGGCGCTAGTACATCTTTTCCGGTTCCTGTAAAAGACAGTGGAAGCGGAACTGTTTACGAAGGGATATATGATCTGGCCCTGTGCATCAGGGCTGATCTTACGCTTGTTGGGAATTCCCTGTATGCAGAAAGAGATCATCTTATATTCATAACCGGTGCGAACAAGGGAGGGAAGTCCACACTGTTAAGGGCAATCGGACAGGCACAGCTTATGATGCAGAGCGGAATGTTTGTCGCAGCGGGCTCATTCAGCACTTTCATTGCCGCCGCTGTGTTCACACATTTCAAGAGGGAGGAGGACGCTGGGATGTCGAAGGGAAAGTTTGATGAGGAACTCAGCCGCATGAGTGGGATAGTTGATCATATAGTTCCAGGAAGCAGGCTGTTGTTCAACGAATCATTTTCATCAACTAACGTTAGGGAAGGATCTGAAATAGCGAAGAGCATTATGGATGCCCTTCTGACCATGGGAACCAAGATAATATTCGTAACTCATTTCAACGAGCTTGCAGAGGCATATCTTGACAGATTGCCGAAACCGGCGTTCCTGAGAGCAGAGCGGCTTGAGGATGGAACTCGCACATTCAGGGTTCTGCAGGCAGATCCGATTGCAACAAGCTTTGGGTATGACGTGTTCCAGAAGGTCTTCAGGAACGAGATCAACCCCAAGGAATACAGTTCTGAAAAGGCGCTATCAGGAATGAACTGATGCATCATTCATCGTAGTATTCAGCTTTCTCTACCAAGCATGCTTGATTGCGAATAGCTGTAATGCAAGGTTCCTGGAATTAAGAAATAAAAACACCCACAGCAGGTTAATTAGAGCAATCACACAGTAGTAGATTTATGATCAGTGGCATTTAATATCCCTCGATTATACATATAATGAAAGTCATTGTCATATATTATGCCGGAAGATCCGGATGCACTGCACGTCGTCTTTGGAGCAACAGGTGCTTATGGATATGCCGTGGCTAAAAAGCTCCTGGAGAACCGCTTCAACATGAGAGCAGTTGTAAGGAACGAGGAAAAGGCAAAAAAAATGTTTCCAAAAGGAGTTGAAATTGTCAAGGCGGATATGCTGAACGGGGAGGAAGTTTCCAATGCTTGCAAAGGAGCTTCAGCAATATACCTTGGCAATAACTTTCCCTACAGGAAATGGAAAGCAAATTTCATGCTGTCTCTTTCTAATATACTGAAAGGATCGAAAGGAACGAAACCTCTCATAGTATTCCCCGGAAACGTATATGGCTACGGGAGGTTCCAGCGTGTGCCAGTAGATGAATCTCACCCGCTTAATGCAGGCTCCAGGAAAGGTAAATTGAGGAATACAATGGAAGCATTGCTGATGGATTATCACAGAAAGGGTGAGATTAGAGTCGTTATACCGAGATTTGCTGATTTTTATGGACCAAATGTTGTCAATGATCTTTACGGGAGAATTTTCAGGAGTGCAATAGACGGAAAACCCGCAATCTGGCCAGCCAATGCTGATGTTTCTCACAACCTCACATATATAGGGGATGCAGCTGAAGCAACAATATTGCTGATGCTCAACGGTAATTCATACGGCAAATCATATCATGTGTCGGGCGATGTCATAACAGCCAGGGAATTTATCAAAGGAGTATATGGCGCAGCCGGCAACCGTATGGAACTGAGGATACTTTCCAAAAGGTTTCTGGCCGTTGCTGGGCTTTTCAATTCAAACGCAAGGGAGTTGATTGAACTGCTTTATGAATACTCAGATCCGTATATTCTTGATGACTCGAAATTCAGGTCAGAATTTCCATCTTTCAAGCATACGCCTTACGAGATAGGAATAAGAAAGACTATAGACTGGTTCAGGGAAAATCTTGGAGCCGGCTAAATTATGTTCTTGCTGCAAAGTTTAGTGCGGTTTGGACGAGAACTTTTATTTAGTCATCAAGCCCTGAAAAACTGAATTGTAATACTTCCAGTTGCCGAAGTGGGAATCCCTTTTTCATCCAAGGGCGAGCAAAGATAATCAGATCAAACAGTGTGGAATGCTTCAGCCCGGAATTATCCAAATTGCAAACACAATGCTTTCATGCTTTTTATACGAAAATTGAAAGTGATTTCCGGCGAAATATGAATGGCCGGATCAGTCTATCATGTACCTGATATCATTTGTGTCTGAAGGATATGTAAACGGTGTTGAAATCAGTGTCTTCACGTCAATATTGAGCCTGATTGCAAGTGCAAAGATATTGATGACCTCCTCTGAATTCTCGCCAAGGATGTGAGCACCAAGGATTTTATTCGAATCCGTGTCAAGAATAACCTTGTAGAATGCCTTCAGAATCCCTCTTCTTCTTGAATTGTACCAGTTTGTCATCTCGCCCTTCTTTATTGTTACTGCAATATTCTTCCTGGCTGCCTCCTCCCCGGTGATTCCAACCATTGCCAGCGGAGGCGACGTGAAGACGGTGGTGGGTATGCCGGTATAATTGGTTTTCAGGGTATTTCCATGAAGGAAGTTTTCAGCCGCAGTATGCCCCTCCATGACTGCGACTGGAGTCAATTTTGGGCCGTCTGTGTCAGCTGAGTCCCCCGCAGCATATACCAGCGGATTTGAAACGCTCTGCAGGTATGCGTTCACGGTCACTCCTTTTCGGGACCATTTGACCTGTGCAGCATCCAGTCCCATGTCAGAATCGAACTCCCTGCCTGCGCCGTGCACAACAAGATCAGCAGAAACAAGCTCATCCTTACCCTCTCTTGAAAGACTGACGCTGTAACTGTCAGCAGATCTCTTTATCTCCTTCACCGACGCGCTTGTCACTATCCTTATCCCGGATTCAACCAGGAGGCTGGTGAGAACTTCGACCATCTCCTTGTCGAAGTTTACAAGCAACCTGTCGGAATGCTGTATAATCGTAACATCTGATCCGGCCTTTCTTGCTATGCTCGCAAATTCAACTGATATGTATCCGCCGCCTATGAACACAATTTTCTTCGGCAGTTCAGGCATGCTTAGAAAGCCTTCGTTGTCGATCAGGTATTCAGAACCGGGAAAGTCTAGCTTTGCGGCCCTTACACCTGAAGCTATGAGGAACTGTCCAGCCTCCAGCACCCTACCGTCAACATCAATGCTCTTTGGCCCGGTGAACTTTGCCCTGTCATGGATCACGAGGATCCCGTTCTTGACAAGGCTTTCCTCTATTCCCTTCGACATAGATTCAGTGAAGGATGCCTTGAAAGCCATGAGTTCACCCCAGTCAATTGAGCCGGCTAGATTGGATATGCCATGTCCCCTCAGTCTTTTGGCCGATTCCAGAGAGTCAGTAACGCCAACAAGAATTTTCTTTGGATCGCAGCCTCTCAGGGCGCATGTACCGCCTGTCGGCTTCTGGTCTATAACTGCTATCTTCTTTCCTTCACCGAGTACCTTGAATGCGGCTGTCGTTGCCGCAGATCCCGAACCTATTATGATTAGATCAAATTTTGTTTCCATCTCTATCCCTTTACTCCAACTCTTTATTGCAAATAAAATGTGGGTAGTTTATATCTTTCTACCCAGATAGAATGTTGTTGCTCCCAGCGTAAGCCCGTAGACAATGTGTCCCAGGAATCCTACTGCCAGAACATCCGGAAGCATCATTGCCGCTTTGGCGCCCATGAGGTTCATCATCACTGAAGCAAACACCGTCTCAGCCATCGGCAGGAAGAACACGAGATATACCACGATGCCGAATACAAGGCCAAGCGCCAGCGAAATAGGTCCGCTTCTGAGCCTGAGCGGCTTCACGTAGGATACAATCCCGCCAAACACGGCGCCTGCCACGATGCTCACCGTGAAATGCGCCAGAACTCCAACCATCACGCCAGAACTCATCGAGGCACCAAGGCCCATCCCCATAACTAGCGCAAACGTGGTTGAGGACAGCCCCATCCCAACTGCTCCTGCCATGAGTACCAGGAGCATCAGGATTCCTCCAATTATGCCTCCTATAATGGACGATGTCACCACCTTGCTTGTCCTGAGGGTATTCTTAGTACCGTGCATATGTACTTTTGCATGTTCCATCAGTTTCGCCTTTGAGTCAAACACATTGCCACATACTTCACATTTATTCTCTTCCATGTTTATCTGATGTTCTCATACCGGTATCATATAAAAGCGGATTCCGTCAACCGTTGCAGCATCTTTCTTTCTGTGCAAGAAAGATGATTGTCATCTTGTTGGGAGTTTGAGGGAAGCAGTAAAACCCACAGGCTTCAGCCGGGGGATACACTGGCTTCTCGATGAAAATATCAATAAGGTTCAATGCTATATAATAAATAATGTTCAGAACTATTAAGCTGAAGCTTCCCTATGATCCTTCCATTCTTGAAACAGGAAGGCAGTTCAGGGAAGCCTGCCAGATGGTCCTGGACTATGGTTTTTCTGCTCACACGTTCAACAAGAACAAGCTCAACAGGGCAACTTATGAGGATGTCAGGAGAAGAATATCAACACTGTCCTCCGCTCTGGTACAGACAGCGAGAGATACGGCATCGGATGCATTGAAACAGACCAAACTCAGGAAGGAAATACGCAGGAAATCCCTGACCATAAGGTATGACAGGAGAACATTCAAGTTCTATCCCGATTCGCATACTATATCACTGACAACAGTCCATGGGAGGCTCGTGTTTCCAATTGCAAATTCTCCGCTCATGGAGAAATACAGCGGAGAATATACCAATGCACAGGTCTCAATCGACGTGAAACAGAGAAGAATGTTTGTGATGGTTCAGGTAGAGGTAGATAAGGGGGTGGAGAATAAAGCAGAAACCAGGGACGTAAAAGTGGTGGGAATAGACAGGGGCATAAAGAATATAGCAGTATTGTCAAACAATAAATTCTTCAATTCAGCGCACCTGAAAGACGTGAAGGGAAGATATCGTTACAACAGGAAGAAATTGCAGCACGCAGGCACTAAATCCGCCCATCGTAAATTAAAAGAACTGGGCGGGAGAGAGAGACGGTTCGTGCTTGACACAAATCATGTGATATCAAAACAGATAGTGAACCTTCCTTTCAACCTTTTTGCACTTGAGGATTTGGAATCAGCAGGAATGAGAACGAAGCGCAATGGCAGGAGATTCAACCACAAGCTTGGCTCATGGTCTCCATACCAGTTGGAGCAGTTCATCAAATATAAAGCCGAGGATATGGGTAAGGCCGTGGTCTGTGTGAACCCGAAATATACATCACAGAAATGCTACCGATGTGGATTCATCGACAGGAACAACCGGAATGGATCAATATTCCACTGCAAGAACTGCGGCTTTGAGCTTCATGCGGATCTTAACGCCTCAAGAAACATTGGGGTACTCGGCAAGTCAGGGTATTTCAGGCTGTTGTCAACCAGCCAATCGTTGCGTTCCGATGAATCCATGCCTACGGGCATGAGGGAGGACAGCAGCAAGCCCACTCCTTTAGGGGTGGGTAGTTGACGATATACATGCTCCCTGGCTGAAGGAAATCATTATCCAGCATGTCGGCTGGAAGGAGAAGAGTCAACGGTTGCATGGCAAAATTAGTAGGGTCTCAGGAAATTCAATATTCATGTCTATTAATATGGATTGCATTGCCAGATCAATGGGAGAGGACAGGGTCGAACAGCGAAGGACTCTCCAGATTGCCATATACAGCGATGGACAGTCATACAGGGGAATAAGGGACGGCATCAGACTGATGCCGCTGGACAAGCTTGTCATAATACATGAGGAGGTCCATGACAGAAACAGCCAGACGATAGAGATACCTTTCAAGGATTTTGTCAAGCAGATAGCTAATGCCCTTATGACGCAGGTCGAGGAAGTCAGTGTGTCATCCGGGGAACTTAACGAGGTCCTGGAGGCTGTTAAGTCCGTCCACAGGGATAACTGCAACGATTTCGATGATTTCATCATAAATGTTACCGGGGGAGGCAAGCTGATATCCTGCACGGCAATTTCATCTGCCTTCATCTTTGGCATAAGGGCATTCTGGGTCGATCAGAAGGGCGTGCACATGCTGCCTATACTCAAGCTCGGGTACCAGAGAATACTTTCTGAGACAAAACTCGCAATCCTCGATGCGCTTGTAAGGAAGAAGGGTAGGATAGAGAGCCTTGAACAGCTCGCTGAAATGACGGGCCTTGACAAATCGCTGATAAGCAGGCACCTCAACGGAACAGAGGATTCCGAAGGGCTGGTGGATCTCGGACTGGTTACGGTGAACAAGGGCAGAAGGGGCAGATCCGAATTGGAGATAACGGCGCTGGGAAAGATAGTGACGATCTGATTATGGGTCCGCGCAACCTCAACGGTTGACAGGAATATTTTATGAAATTGTCTGTCATCAGAACGCATGGTAAATTTTGATGACAGCTTCAGGTCGAGAATGCAGGAGAGGATGGCAAGGTTCTCGATGTTTGACCAGAAGGGCAATGTCAGCTCGAAGGTTAGCGTAACGGTGAAAAAAGGGGATAATCTCCGCTCCGAAACGAAGCCGGAGAACCAGGGGTTCTCATGGGCATCGGATGAAAATGGACCAAGTCCCCTATCGTATTTTATCTCTAGCCTTGGCATGTGCCAGATGGTCCACTATGGCGAACACGCAGGATCGAAGAATATCCGGATTGATGCTCTTGAAATAACCGTGGATGGAAAATTCACTGTCAGCAGGCCCAGATACTTCACCGAGATCCATTACTTTGTGGATATGAAATCCCCCGACAGCTTCGAAAAGATTAAAGAACTCGTAAAGTCGGCAGCATCAGACTGCTATGTTACTAACACGCTTTCCAAGGCATGCGATGTTAAGGGATATCTCATCCTGAACGGAGAACAAAAGGGTCGGATCGATCAACTTTGAAGCAATTCAGCTCAGAACTCTGCAGTAAAGGCTTATTAAAATCTTTCTGCTGACTCGGCATGATGCATATCCAGTCAACCTTCTAAGCACCTTCCTGTGTACATTAAGCATAACTCTTTGAGATTGAACTCATGCCACACTCTATAGTACGTCTTCTTCACATAATACATTGAAAGAAGATACTTTGCCTGTCAAGAGGCACAAGATCAGCATTACTCATTAATCCTTTTGAAATATCTTTTGTATCAAGCAAGGATTAAAATCACTGCACATCTGGCAAAGCACAGATCCAGAAGGGAATGAATTTTATTAAGATGCTGTCAACTTGCAAATTTCCAGTTCTTTGCCTCATTTTCTGAGCTCTTTAGCAGGATCTTTAGGTCTAGGAATTAAGGCGATCTCGTCTTATAATTTTACTATAGAGAATCTATCTCCGTATTGTTTTATTGCCTCTTTACCTATATTGATTCGTCCCTGTTCATCCACTTTAGCTTCTTCAATCACTTTTACAAGTATTGAATTTAATAAAATCAATTCTGTGGGAATTTAGTTATATTTAGGGTAAAATGTATATGTTATCCCACAACCACAATTAGAAAAGTTTGAGCAATGATGTTAAACGACCCCAGAATAAGCACAAAATGGACCATCGGAATTTGATTAAAGTATTAGGCGAATACTGCAATTTCAAGCTTTAGATAGTAAAATTCTTAGCTTTATCATGCTATGGCCTCAATGAATAGGTGAATTTGTGAAATTAAAATTTGGCGTTTGCAAAAACTGCGGTCATGAGGTAGTTTTTTTTGACAGGCAATGGAAACATCACATTACCAGGGCAAATCAATATCATGTACCACACTGGCCAGCAGGTCATGTGATAACAGTAGACTGCAAAAGAGAATCCTGCAAATGTGCTGTACCAGATCTTGATGAATCAAAGGAGCAGAAATCATGAATGGTTTTACTGGATAGCCATACGGAAAGGTAGGGAGAATCCCATGCTGTTATACACTGTAAACAGGATCATGACAATTGCTATGTATATTGGTATACTGGCCCTTATTACTGTATCTATAGGAATTTATTTCTATTACACTGGGGTGCCCATAAGCAGCATAACAAATATCTTCAGGATTGGCGAATCACTATTTTTACTGTCTCTCATATTTCTTATTGTCGGCTGGATGTCTAAACTCAGGAAAGATAAAGTCAACAAAGGATAATTCCTAGAATATATTGGTTTAATCGACAGTTAGAAGACAAATACTATAGTCATAAGGCATTATAGCGATATAAAAGGAGGATATCGAATTTATCTGCCACATTGCACAGAAATTAGTCCTGTTTCAATGAGGTGTGAAATCAGAATCATCTATGCACGTCAACAATGGAACCCTGGATCAGTTGGATTTTTCTTGAAATTCAGCTTACTCCTTTCCTAGTGAAAATCATGGCAGGAATCATTACCCACATCGCCGCAAAAGCAAAGAAAGCCTCAAAAATGCGGCTGCTGTTCCCAGCAGGGTCTCCCCTAATCCTGCTTATAACTGCATCCCATGTGTTGCCTGCCAGATTGCCGAAATATATAAGCCTGATAAAAACAAGAATGTGGGATGCAGTCTCTTCTCCATAGAACTCCTCCAGCTTCCGAGTCATTTCCGGTTCAGGGTTCCGGTTTGTTTCCGCATAATGCTGCGCATAAATAAGAGCAGGAGCCTCGTCAGGGGAGGCATGGGAATGGAACTGGAGATTTACAAGTTCAGATAGTTCCTCCTTGCTGATCCCGTTAGAAAGAGCCTGCCTCCCATGAAACCACTGGCAGTAAACACAACCGTTGACTGCCGTTATCACGGTCATGATTTTTTCAGCAAATTTCCTGGAGACAGATTTGCTTCTCACGGCCCCCAAAATTTCTGGAAGGTGGCTTGCTAAGTAAAGAATATCCCTTGCAAAAAGGGATGGCGTATATATCCGCTTCCCGAAATTATCATTCATTTTCAACATTCTTGAGTCACTGATGGCCTATAAGGAATGTACCGTTCTGAGATGGGTATAATTTTACAAATTTTTAATTTTACAACTCTTAATACTATTGTCATGGTTTAGTTGATTTTTCTACTGACAGGCTTATGAACGACCCAATCTTATAATTTAATAATAAGATCTGCAACCATTATTAATATGCTTTCTTCAGACTAATGGACCAGTATTACAGCCCCAAATCCGAAATTACTGATTGTAAAAATACGGGAATTCAGGCTTTCAATTGTCTGATAAATTAATGTTCTCCAAAAGATTTAATTCCCTAGACCAGAGCGCTAAAGAAATACGAGACCGATCACAAAGAAAGAATTAAAAATAGGATAGATGGCACCAACTTAACCAACGAACAACCAACTAATACCAAAGCCGTAATATTGGCTATGTTAAAATATAACTTCTCGATAATTGCTAAACCCAGCCCAACGAATGAAATTATGCATAGAAGACTTAAAGCAGACAGTATAAAATATTCCTCGATAGATGGCATAAAATCATGATTCATAATTCCATTGACTAGGAATACTGTGAAACCGATTGCACTGAAGAACATCGCAATTCATGCTACTTTTTCTGTTCCTGGCATTGGTTTTACCCTGATTTGCTTTCATCTCTTAGTTTTACTATAAATGGATATACATTTTTTTTATGGTCATTCTCAACTAGCACCGACGTGGACCATTTGGAAATTACAGCAATTTCGGCGCATAACCGCAATGATAGAAAAGTTAGCAAGGTGGATAATTATGAAAATAGTTCCAAACCATTTGTAGATATTTTCATTCTATCCATTTTTGTCACCTCTTAAAATGTAGTCTACTTCATTCAGTTTAAGCAAAGTATAACCTATTCTTTCACTAAATGGGAGCTAGAACGTTAGTTAGAGTAAGGAATCCTGCAGGAATTGGTTTGTCAAGTTTCCACACAATGTTCATTGGCTTGCTTCCCGTATGACTAAGATAATTCGCTGTTCCAAGAAAAGTGTATGGGGAAGCGCCAGCTAGATCCTCGCGGTTTTCACGTACAAATAGCACCACCTTACTACCGTTTCGGACGTGATTGATATATCTTTGACCTGTTACTGAGTCTTCGGAAGTAGTGCTCTGACTTTGCCAGTGAAAAAGTAAGTCGCTAATGGAGTAATCTTTATACATAGTCGAGGGAGAATAATTTTCTTCTGACTTATTAAGTGTTATAAACAGTATGTCGATATTCTTCTCTGGTATATATTTAACTCCCTCTCTTACGTTTCCAGGAGTCAGGTAATCAAATGCAACTAGAATCTGGTCTCTGGTATATCTGCTGTGTAGGTATAGTGGAGAATCAAATCCCAAGTCGACTGGTTCTTCAACAAAGTCAATCTTCATGAGATTATAGTTTAGCAAATCCTTTAACTCTTCGAACATTATCTTATTCTCGCTTAACTTTAGCAAACTTTCTTTCAAATCTTTGAACCCAGACTTTTCCAGTGGTTTCTGCCATACAGTAAAGTGGAACATCATAAGCATCCTTGATTCCTGCTGCGTTAGTTCCTTCAGATCCAATAAATTCAAATTATTCAGTACATGTAAAAGAAACTCAATCCATTCTCTAGAATTTATCGAGCAGATTCTAGAAAACGCACCTGTAAATATCTTCTCCAAAGGTTCTGTAAAGTCACTGATTATTCCGGCTCTAACTGTAAGACGTGAAAAACTGTATTTTCTGTAAATTTCACGAATATCCATATGATAATATTCAACAAAATTCATAAGTGTTGGTTCTAGTAATGTTTCTTGTTTGAAAGACGAAATTCTTGAAACTAGGCCAGATAGTGTTCCAATTGAGTCTTTGATGTTCTTAAGTATGAATTCAGTCGCCTTACGCTCAAGTTGAATATAACAACCTGTTGGAACATCAGGAAAACCTCTTTTTATCTGGTCCACAATTCCTCTATTAGTCTTGCCAAGTAGCGCCTTGAACTTTGACTCGAAATCATACTTACTATTCGCCTGCCCAACAAAATCCAAGACAGTTAGACATTCCTTATCATCAGTAATTCTAAGACCTCGGCCAAGTTGCTGTAAGAAAACAGTGAGACTTTCAGTTGGTCTCAGAAACAGTATAGTATTAATCTCTGGAATGTCCACCCCTTCATTGTACAGATCAACAACGAAAATGAACCTTATTTTTCCAGAGACGAGTTCTTCTTTTGCATTAAATCTATCTTCATCAGTAGAATCTGCAGTGAGGTAAAGTGAAGTAATACCCGCATCATTGAACTGTTTAGCCATGAACGCTGCGTGAACTCGAGACACACAAAACGCAAGTCCTTTAACATTTCTAATATCAGAGACGTATTTCATTACTGAGTCAATTATCAGCGTTGCTCTTCTAATTCCCCACCCCTGTTCGTCTGTGTAGATATTCTCTATTTGAGAAATATCATATCCTCCTCTTGCCCATTTTAAGTTTCGAAGGCTCACTGGATCAGTTATTACAAAATACTGGAAAGTGCTCAGAAGTTTTCTATCTATAGCTTCCGGCAACCTGATTTCTGCAGATATGCGGTTCCCAAAATAATGAAGTATGTCTTTTCCGTCCATTCTTTCAGGAGTTGCTGTAAGTCCAATCAGAATCTTTGGATGATAATAGCTAAGAAGTTTCTGGTAGCTCTCTGAGGCAGCATGGTGAAACTCATCTACCACAATATAGTCATAATAGTATGGATCAGTATGCTTAAACAATTCCTGTGAGTTTAACGACTGTATACTTACGAAAAGATGATCCAAACTGGATGGCTTGAAATTACCAACCATGAGATCGCCAAAGTTGTAATCTCGTTGAATTCCACGAAAACAATCTAAACTCTGCCTCAGAATCTCTTCTCTGTGCGCAACGAACAGAAGCCTTTGTCTGTTATTTCCATGTTCAGCGCAAAATCTCTTATAATCAAAGGCTGAAATCACAGTCTTTCCAGTTCCGGTTGCTGCAACAACTAGATTAGTATAATTGTTATGAACGACGCGTTCTGCCTGGAGTTTATCTAAAATTTCTGTCTGATATGTATATGGATATATCTCGAAAAGGAAAGCTGGAGGAATTACTGATTCCCTGTTTGTTTCAGCATCTATTGCTTTAATGAACCTAGATCTGTCTTTTGAAGTGTAGAGTTCAAAGTCTTTTGAGTTCCAATAAGTTTCAAAGGTAGCATTAATTTTCTGCATTGTGCTCTCCATCTCCATTTCTGTAACCTTTACATTCCATTCAAGTCCACTCAGCACTGCTGCATTTGAGAGATTCGAAGAACCTACGTATGCGGTTGAAAAACCACTTTCTCTGTTAAAGATATATGTTTTGGCATGTAGTCGAGTTCTCTTAGTGTCATATGAAATTCTGATCTGGGTGTTTGGAAGAGAATTGATCTCTTCTACTGCTTTTATGTCAGTTGCACCCATGTATGAGGTAGTTATAACTCGCAATTTTCCTCCATTGGTTGTAAACTTCCTTAGATCATCAATGATGAGACGAAGTCCACTCCACTTGATAAATGACACTAGCATATCAATAGTATCGCAGGATTGTATCTCTCTCTTCAGTTCTGAATAAAGACTTGGTTCACCCTGCGATCCAGTAAAAAGAGAACTTTGTGAAATTGAAGTTTCAGGTCTGATAATCTGCTCTTCTTGTATACTATTGCTTCCCGAGACCTTATTCTTAACAGAAAGTAACTTTTCACCCGGAAGATGGATAAAATACGAATTTAATCCAAGTCCATTCTCTTGAATACTAAACGATTCAAGGGAAGAGTTTAGTGCATTAACAAGATCGCTAATGCTGGCACCCTTTTCGCTTAGAAGATCAAAGTATTTTTCTACAACATTAGCGACATACAACGAAAGCATTCTCGACGCTTCTTCCGGATCGAGTCTAGTTTTCGTAATCACTTTATCTTTTTGGGCTTCGATTTCGCTATATATTATCTGGTTTATTACCTGTTCATAAATTCCAGGTTTCAGCATGCTGTTTCAATATCATAACTTCTTAATAATGTGATGCACTCAGTTGAGCCCCAAAAATGATAGATAAAAATAGTCTAAAGTTAAAATCAGATATAGCATACGTTCAGAGGTGCCTTGTTATACTTTCGTAATGATCGTTAATCAGTTGCATAATCCTATTGGTTTCACTTTGTTTATCGGTATTCTCGGGATTGCTCATAATTCCAGACACTAGAGCATACCTGCTTAATCCTAAACTTGGTGGTTAAATTGAATCTTTCTATACCATAGATTAGTGGCATTTCCCCACGAATCAAGAATTAAAATGCTTGGATAGTAAAAAATTTAAGCGTGGACTAGTCAGGATTTGATCAGAATTTCAGGGGAACATATTTAATAAGGGATAATGAAGCAGTCTTGCGGCTATTTATGAAAATTAATATAATGTTTAAACATAAACATATGGTATGCCCAAAACTATCACCATCAAAAAGTCAGTGTACGATGAATTAAAGGGATTTAAGAAAGAGAATGAGAGTTTCAGTGATCTTCTGGACAGATTGGTCAAATCACAGAGCAAGAAGGAAATTCTTACGTCTTTAAGGGGAAGCACTGAATTTGAAGATAAGGAGAAACTTCTAAAAGAGATCGAAAAGAAAAGATGGGAGAAGAGAAATTGATTCTACTGGATACAGATGTTATTATTGAGGTGCTGGATAAGAAATCTGACATGGGGAATGTAATACTGCGTAGGATCATTGAAAGCGGAGAAGAATACTGTACAAGCTCTGTGAACATGCATGAACTGCTTTACGGCTTACAAAAATACTCCAAAGATTCTCACTTAGTCCTTCAGATACCCACACTGGGATACAATAAGAATGACAGCGAACTATCTGCTGTTTTGGAGCTAAGTGCAGAAAGAAAAGGAAGATCGGTCCCAAGGATGGATGCGATTGTGGCATCAGTAGCAATAAACAACGGTTGCTCACTTTATACATTAGATGAGCACTTTGAAGTTTTCACGGACAAAGGTCTTAAATTGTTCAGGTAGAACAGAATGGACCGGTTTGGCCTCGATTGAATTATTAAGGGAATGCAACTAAAATATAGATAGGAGTCTGGGTCCTCAGAGACATTTCAAGCAAAAATGGGTTCTTATTGTAGTTTGTCCTGTATTACGAAATAATATACCGAAATTTAAAATATTCGTAATTCATTCTATAGTATGAAGGTGTATACCACGGTTTCTGCAAAAATCTCAGAAGAAGAAAGGGAAGAATTAAAGAAACTGGGATTAAATCCTACCGTAATTATTAAAAAAGCGGTGCAGGAAGAAATCAGGAAAGCAAGGAACAAGACCTTAATAGAGAAAATGAAAAGGGTTAAACCCATTATATCGAAATTAAAGCTAGATGAAATAGTATCAGATATCAGGGAAGACCGGGAAAGATGAATCTGCTGGACGCTTCCGCAATTTTTAACCTTTTTCAGCGTGGTAAATATGATATACTCGTTTCTGGGGCAACTATCCCTCTTGCTAGGTACGAGATTGGCAACATTCTTTGGAAAAATTATAAAGTTAGAAATAGAATATCAAAGAGAGAAGCGATGGAATCGGGCAATGTCCTTTTTGAGCTGCTTGATTCCATGGAACAGATCATCCCTTCTTCTGCTTCAGTATTAGATTTATCCCTCGAGGAGGGCCTGACATTCTATGATTCATCATATCTAGTATCGGCCATTGAATCAGGTTGCGAACTTGTAACTGACGACCTGAAACTTCATAAGATTGTAAGCTCAAAGATAACGGCACGCAAGAGCTCGGATTTGTAATTAAACATCATTGCAATTATGGACCGGTCGGGATTTGATTAAAGTTCTGAGGGGAAACTATTTTGATACTTCTTAGTAATCTTTATGTCAGGTGTTAATGGAATAGTGTGATGTTCCATGTGACTTATGAGATATATTTGGACAAAAATTTGTTGTGTGTGTGTTTAGACTGAGAGGATTGAAGTTCGTAATTAGTTAGGTATTCCTAAAATATTTTTGTGTAAATTTCACTTTATTCCAGCCTACGTACAGAAGGATTGCAACACAAGAGAAAGCAATTACTTCACTTGACAGAGTGCGGTTAAAAACACCAAGTATCAGTATTATAGCTAAAAATACTGAATATGTTGCCCAGAAAATCCTGGGTTTTCTTTCGGGTTCTATAAAATCAAGCTTCCAGAAGTACCTGTAGAGATAAAATAAAATTGCTCCCAGTATAACAGTCATGGGTATTAGTATCAGCGGGAACCTGTTCCCAACCAGAAATGGAATCCCCAGAAAAATCCCCCATAATAATGAAGGAAGTAAGAGATTTCTTGATAGTGTTGGGTCAGAAGCTTTCCTTTTATCATCATTTTTCATGCTTCGGTGAGCTAGAAGGAATAAAATTGCTGCAAGAATAATGAGATAGATTACAGGAGCCGCCTGCGGGGCCCTTCCAGAGGATATCGCTCCTTTCATAAGAAACACATAGATTACTGCCGTAACCGGTAACATTGCGGCGTAACTCCATCTGTTCAGGAAAGGTTTTGAAATTCTATCTGGCCAGATTACACGCATTATCAATAGAGTGATTGAGACCGTTATTACTGCGTGAAGCGACATAACATATATTGTCCATGTAATGTTGATTCCAGCGAATGATAGCCACAATGTATGGGTCTTTGTTGATTCCATGGTAAAGATGGCAAAACCTTCCTCAAAAATTCCATAGATCAACCCTAAAATGAATATGGTTCCTGTTTTAAGGGAGTACCGGGATGAAATGTCTGCAATTATGGAAACCTGAAAGCCATAAAAAGCCAAGCTTATGATGAAAGAGATCGGGTAAGCTACTATACCTTCGATGCTTGTGGACCCAGTCAATATCTCTGCCCCAAAGAAACTTAGTAGACTTATAAGAAAGATAGTGACAATTGGGGAGGATGTGCTTATATAATATTTCAGTTCTGAATCTGATGTTGCAGTTTCTCCACCCTCTATTTCCTTGATCACATTCAGTGAAAGAGATCCTTATACTTTACATATTTCCTTGTGATAGAAATTAAAACCAAGTATTATTGATCCTCCAGTATTTATAAACATTTTAAGGCAATACTAAATGTTCTCATGATATGCCTCAGATTTCCAATAGTGCTGTAGTAAAAATCGCATTTACTATGGTAAATTTTAGAGCAATATAGTGATTTCAATGCCTACAACAATACAGGTCAGTGAAAAGCTGCAGAAAGAACTCGCAGAGCGTAAATTGCATGATAAGGAAACTTATGAAGAAGTAATCTGGGATCTGATGGAAGACGCACTGGAGCTGGGCAAAGAAAAACCGATAATTTTAATATTAAGAATGGGACGCCGAGGCAACGTTTATGATTGGTAAGTTTGTTAATTGCTATCACGGTTCTTTTATTCAGAGTATGATTGTCACCGTAGAAACGCTTTTAAATAAATATGTCATGATACAAATCTGTGAGAGCGAACTGGACATCCAGGGTGGAAAGGTGAGAAATGTCAGAGATTTTCTTGATGAGCTTTGATACTAACTCCAATTCCATATCGAGGGTGTAAAAATGGTACCAAAAAATGAACTTGAGGAGAAACTCATAAACTTCTTCAATGCAGAGAATAACCGGGACTGGAAACTATATGAGTCATTTCTCTCATCGGATGTGGAGTGGATTTCGTACGGTCGCCCAAGGCGAAAAGTTGTAGTTGGAAGGGAAGAGTATGTCAAGACTATGATCGGAGCTTATCAGGGCATATCTGCAAGATTCAAGGTTTTGAACATGGTTTCAGACATAGAAAGAGGGGTAGTAATTGCAGAGCTTGAGTTGCTTTCAAGAAGATCCGTGGATATATTTGAATTTGAAAATGGCCTTATTAGGAGAGAGCGGGAGTATTATGATGATGCCTTCTGGTTAGAATCCAATGATAAATCATAGAAGAAAAACAAGAGGTATGCCTAAAATTCAGTAGAAACGCATTTGACAAAATGAACGTCTCAAGATTAAGTATAGTTTTGAGAGGATATTATTTGAAACTAACATTTTTAATAACCTGAACTCCCCCAATTTAACCCATAGGTATCATGTCACTGAACAGATCAACAATCTTCTCAACCTTTTTTGGAACTGCTGCAAAATATTCTGCACCGCTCTTCTCAACAATCCTCTCCATCTTTGACAGTTCAAATATTATCTCGTTTACAGACATCTTTCCCAGTAAGTTGTGATCTTTCAATACCTTCAGTATCCTGAATCTTATCCTCAGTGCAAGAAAGACAATGAAGAAGAATCCTTTCACTTTCTCATTATTCCTGAGGTATGTCTTGTCCGATTCGAGATCACCCTTCATTGTATCGAAGACCTGCTCCACTTCTTCTCTTGACTTGTACTGTTCATATATTTCAGAAGGACTTCGATCAAGATCGGATATAATTGCAAAAACACCAAGACTGTTCTTCCTGTCCTCAAAGTATTCCATGTCTTTCCTGGAGGATGCAACATCCCTCAGTATGGATGATTCCTCCTCCGCCCTAATCATGGGGTCCTGGAACATGTATACATATCCCAGTCTTGACGATCTTCTTGAGGATCGTATGGGTCTTTCGTTGTACACGAATGCTGAATCAAACTTCACATTATCCGGAACAAGGGTGGAATTCCTTCTCAATGGAACAATGTAGTGCATCTTCATCCTTCTCATATCCTTAACGATGGATTCCGAGAAAAGGCCCCGATCCATGATGAACCCTATTTCATGGTCATGAAAACGGTCGATGAAATAACCAAGCGACTTGACATCCCTTACTGATCCATAAAAAACATCCATTGCCACCGGTACCCATGACTTGACGGAGAATGCCATTATCACTGTGACCTGATTCTCATATTCATGATCAGGATTGTAACCCTTCTCCGCAAGCTTCAGGTTCTTGGAATATGATATGATGGATGTCATATCATAAAAAAGCAGACCGCCGGGATCCATGAGTTTCCTGAACATTTCGTATAGGTCAGGAAAATGGTTCCCCACATATCCGAGAATCCTTGACAGTTCGTCAGGATCCAGATCTGGTCTTAGTGATCTGGATACATACAGCTTCTGGAATCTTGATGCCACTAGTCTTAAAGGCATGGGATCAATGGCCTTCACCATTGCCATTGCAACGATCTGGTCACGATAGGGATGCTTTTCCATGATCGCATACATGTCCTGTGCAAGATTCCACACAAGCTGTGAGTTTCCGTATTCATATATCCTGGAGGATGAGAATATCCTCTTTGGCCTCTTCTCCCTGTAAGTTCCGTTCTCATCAATGGAACCAAGGAGAACGGTCTTCTTCACAGGCTTCTTTCTCTTCCTGTCCCATATGCCCTTTGCAACATACAGGTAATAGTTTCCCCCTATTACCTTCAGTTCAAGTTTCTTTCCCTGTTCCCCTTTCATCTTCAGGTATGTATCCTTAACTGCATCGGGGGCACTATCGATCATGTACATATGTGTTAGTGCATGTGTTAATACTATTTACATGTTTCCACTGAAAATGGCTGAAATAAAGGGTCGGAAGAATACCGATTAATTGAAATGAAAAACCACGTTATTCGGTCTGGCCCCATATATTACGTGTTCAGCTGATTACAAGAATATGTGTTAATGTGAAAGAGTTCAGGTTAAGAAATATCAGTAGCTTAGAAAACTACATAAGAATAAAAGTAGAAGAGAACTGGAACAAAGTGAAGTCGAAAATAATGCAAGAAAATCGAGATTTGTATGATAGATATTTTGGGCGGGACAAGAACAATTTAAGACTCAGCTTACTAGTTGCAAAGGTGTTTCCCTACAACTTGAAAATAGATTTCATTAACGCCTCTTCCTTTAATAAAGAGTTTCTATCTCATTTTCTCACTTACAAAGAGTCTTTAAAGTTGGATACTGACAAGCGAAAATTACTAGAGTTCATTTACAACCAATCGGTGGAGATATTTTTAGAAGGTGTGCATCCAGCGTCAAGAGAAAAAATTCTGAAAAATGAATCATACATTAAAGAATTACTAAATATATCTAAAATTACTGATTACAAGTATGTTAGCCGTGAAGAATGGAGCAAAATCCTCGAAAAATATATAGATCCTGGCTCCCTTGAAAACGTTGTTAACGTTATCAGTAAATCTGTGACTGACATTTGCTCGGTGCTAGATGATTTCTTATAAAACTATTCCAACACTATAACATTGGGATCGCCTTAATAATTATATGTCAATTAGACATTAAATATAATCACTATTTTTTATACCTTTCAATGAATTCTTCTGAAGTCAGAATATCAATATCGTCGTGATTTTTCAATTCGCCTTTCATGGAAATTAAATCTTTATCATAAGTGATGATAAAGTCAGCGCCAATGCTTCTGGCTATCGCAATAATGTACCAATCATTTCCAATCCTGTTAAGCATTTTCTGGTCGTGCTCCAAATCCTTCATGGGGACGTAACTAAGCCAATTATCAAGATCATCTAGGAATTGGCGAAAATAAACAGGATCAATTTTACTTAGTTTCGGGTCGCTCTTAATTATTCTTCCAACTTCTCCCATCAAGGCATCACAAGTGTACGATGTAACTCTGCCCTCTCTGATCAGCTGCATTACCATTTTGCTTGCAGTTCCAAATTTTCTTCCAAGAATTGCTCGAAAAAATACGTTAGAATCAGTTACTATTTTCATTTACGGAATGCCTGATTCTGTTGAATGCCGTGTCCAAGTCATCGATTGTAATTTCATTTTCGCGTGCAAACGAATCAAAGTAGATATAAAGATTGTCCAGTATTACAGCAGATTTAACATTATATCTCTTATATTTTCCATACACATAATCTAAGAGTTTCTCTGAAGTTAATCTATTGTATCTTTCTTTGATGCTTGAAAGCGCTGTTTTGTGGCTTTGATCTAGAGTGTTCCACAGTGCGTCGGCGTCTTTGAAACCTTCTGGAGTTAGGGCAAAACCGGTTGATTCATTTACAAGACCAGACGCCACTAGTTCATTGAGATCGTTGTCAAGTTCGCGTGAAAATGGTCCATAATAATGTGGTACGAATTTATACCAATCCTCCTTTTGGAAAACTGTCTCTTTTAAGAGTAAGAACATTTCCTTCTGTAGGTGAGTTCTGGATGGTATACCCTCATTGTCTCTCCTCGCGGTTCCCCTAGCGTAAATAAGCAGTTTAAGAAGATCCAATTTCTGCATACATACCAATATACCTAACTTTTATAATAAGTTCCTCACGCGCATGATCTTCTTCACAACTCTGAAAATATATCTTCAAATTATTAAAAAAATGCAGGCATTTACAAATATATTTTTAATTCAATGGACCGGTCGGGATTTGAACCCGAGGCCTCCTGCTTGCGAAGCAGGCGATCTACCGCTGATCTACCGGCCCTTCAGGCTGCATCACAACTTGCAATAAAAAACTACCAATCATATGCAAAGTCGGGAAAGCTTAATCGCTTTCATTTGCATCCAGCATCCATAAATGGAAGATCTCAACTTTCACCTTGAGGGTATGGAGCCAAGAGAATACCAGATTAACATATTCAGGGAGATCTGGTTGAAGAATTCAATTGTTGTCTTGCCGACAGGTCTCGGTAAAACAGTAATAGCTGCAATGGCAGCTTCAAGGATCCTGAGGGAAAATCGAGGCAAGGTGATGTTTCTTGCTCCCACAAAGCCCCTGGTAGATCAGCACTTCTCCACAATGAAGAAGCTGCTCCTTCTATCAGATAAGGAAATATGCCTTCTCACTGGTGACATCGACGCAGCATCGAGAGAAGAACTCTGGCTTCGTTCTTCTGTTGTCGTATGCACGCCACAGGTTGCATGGAACGATCTTCGCCGGGAAATATATGGCATCGAAAAGTTTGGGCTCATAATATTCGACGAGGTTCACAGGGCAGTCGGCAATTACCAGTACGTAGAGGTGGCCCAGAAATTCCTTGAAGCACGAAAGAGGATGATCCTAGGCCTTACTGCCAGTCCCGGATCGAGCATGGATAAGTTGACCGAAATAACTAAGGCGCTCGGTATCGAGAAAGTCAAGATCAAGACCGAAGATGATCCGGATGTCCGCAAATACATCAACGAGGTAAAGATAAACATAACAAGGATCAAGCAACCCGACGATGTACGGGAAATATATGCTGTCCTGAAACAGATATATCTTGAAATCCTGGATAGGTTGAAGAAATCAGGAATCTTCCAGGCATCCGGTATATCCAGAAAGAATCTCATAGAGGCATCCCGGGAGATATCGGACAGGGCAAGGAACGGCGAGAGCAAGCTTTTCTCCATCATTCCATACATAACGGCAGCTATAAGGATTGACTATGCAGCAGAATACCTTGAGAGCCAGGGATATCTCATATTCTACAATTACTTCAACGAAATGCTGCACAGCGAAGAGAAGAGCATGCGGAGGACCGTCTCAATCATTGAAAAATCCGAGCACTATAAGGTGCTTCTCAGGCTTATCGATACATGTGACATTCAAAAGGTGGAGAACCCGAAGTGCAGTATTGCACTCCGCATATGCGAAGAGGCGATCCGGAAAAACAAGGATTCAAGGATCATCATATTCACGCATTACCGGAAAACATCGGAGATCGTGACTGCATATTTCACGGAACATTCTTCTCTCGTCCGCCCGGTGAGATTTGTAGGGCAGGCTTCTCATGATTCTGATATAGGTCTTTCGCGCTCAGAGCAGCATAAAATTATTGAGCAGTTCCGGGAAGGCATTTACAATGTCCTTGTCGCCACAAGCGTTGCCGAGGAGGGGCTTGACATACCTGCGACCGACGTGGTAATATTCTACGAGCCCGTCCCCTCGGATATCAGGACGATACAGCGCAGGGGCAGGACGGGAAGAGCTCATGCAGGAGAAGTGCACATACTCACATACGAGGGATCCAGGGACATCGGGTACCTGTTTTCCGCTCGCAGGAAGGAGAACCAGATGAAGAAGAACATATCAAGGCTCAGGGATGAGGTAAAGAAGACGCCCTCAACGCTCTATGACTATTTCAACTGAACTCTGATCCTATCTTAACCAGTCTCGCCAGAAGGGCATCCAGCTGTATATTGTCGCTTCCGCCCTCGACGATCCTGTACTCCGCCTCTGCAAGCGCAATGATAACTTCAAGCTTCTCTTTTCCAGGCATGCGATGTCGGCGAACAACAGAATGCATCCCCCTCAAGATATCAATTCCTGAAACGCCCATCTTGATCATAAGCTCATCGAGCTTCTCCCTTGCCTCGTCGAACAGTCCATGCTCAAGCGCCGCAGATACCAGCGATGCAAATTCTTCGCTTGAGGAATAACCGAACATCTCGTATACCCTCTTCTCCGTGATGTCACCAGATGAAGCCATTGTCTGCAAAACATTGATGGCTTTCCTCATGTCACCCTCGGCCACCTCTGCAATCGCGTCCACGATCTCATTCGAGAGGGCGAGTTTCTCCTGGCCCGATATCTGCCTTATCCTATCCTTGATGGCCGACTCCTCAAGAGATCGGAAGCGCATTATGACGCATCTTGACTGTATTGGCGGTATGATCTGTGATGAATAGTTGCATGAGAGGATGAACCTGGTCGATGAGGAATATACTTCCATGGTTCTGCGAAGGGCTGCCTGTGCATCGCCTGTCAGCTGATCAGCCTCGTCGAGGAAGATCAGCTTGAAGCCGAGATCATTCGACGGCTTGAGCCTTGCATAATCCTTCACGCTCACGAGTCCGGTGTCCTTGCCTTCGCGATCCTCATGACCCCTGATAACATTTATTCCGCGGTTATTGGAAGCGTTCAATTCAAGGAAGTTCTCCTTCCATGCTTCGCCGTACAGCTCAATTGCGAGCGCCATTGCCGCAGTTGTCTTTCCTGTTCCTGCTGGCCCGGAGAATATCAGGTGCGGAACGTCCTTGGCCCTGACAAAGCCTTTCAGCTTCTCAATGTTCTCCTTCTGGCCAACGATTTCGGAAAGGTTCTTTGGCCTGAACTTTTCTGTCCAAATTTCATTCATGGTATTTCCCCATCAGATGAGCAATTCCGGTGATGTTGTCATGACGGTTAACAGTTTTGATCATTCACCTTGGCCTGGAGAGCCATCTTCTCAGGGCCCTGTATTCTATGTATATATCAACCAGGACTAGAAGGCCGAACAGCCCGAGCAGCAGCGGTATCCCCAGGCCGGGTATTGTCTCAAACTGCGGCCCTATGAAGGATCCGACCTCGCTGTCGAATGGCTCCGTATAAGCCGTAATCATGGATTCTGAACCGACAGTCATTGATGCCGGAGCCGAGTAGCGTGCGTATTGCGTATTGTTGTAAATATATTGAAGAAGTGAAGGCTGGAAATAGTAGTAACCGGGTCTTGTGAGGTTGTATCTAACAATGAATGAAGCGCTCGAATGAGCTGCTATACTGACGAAGGTATGATTCCCGGACCCGAATGTTCCCAGTATGAGAGACGAGTAATCGGTCGAGAAAGGTGATGTCACCCTGACATTGTATATCGGGTCAGAACCATTGTTCCAGACTGTCGCTCTCACCAATACGGAAGTAGCAGATGTTGCGTTGATCAACGTGGAGAGTGCTACGGACTGTGTTACCCTGCTTGATATGTTTCCAAGAACAGTATCCGGGCCAACGGAAACAGATGTGTTAACGTGGACACCAGGATACGAGGAGTTGAGTCCCATCGATTTCACAATGCTTGCATTATTTGAAAATACATTGACGAAATAGCCACCCAGCCCGGGTATGCTGATATTATACGGATACGATCCTGGCGCAATGAGCATCATCATTTCCGGATTGGGGGAATTGAGGGTGAAGGTCTGATCTATTCCAGTAAGCATGCTGACAGTTAGGTTATCCTTTCCAGTGTGTGAGCTGATCCTGAAGTCGTTGGATGCAAACAGGCCCGCGAACTGCACCATGCCAGAGGGACCGATCCCGGATGTGTTAACGCTGACAGGGAAGACATTACTGAAGCCTGAGAACTCGGGGGCCGCAACGAACCCGCTCATGAATATGGCGGATCCGAGTGTATCATTCTGGCTTCCGGGAACAACCCATCCATTGCTTACCTCGGATCCAAGGAGGTCCGCTGCAATACCACTGGTGAATGATGGAATCGCATTCTTTGTAAAGTTTGCAATGGCTCCCCCGAACGCTGCATCCGACCCATAAATGAAGAAGGATGTGCCTGCCAGTCCAGGGATCTTGGTGCTGCCTGAGCCGGAGAAGCTGAAAATAAGTACCTGGCTGCTTATGCCATACTCTGAAAACACTTTCTGTGCAGCAGAGCTTGCCGTTGAAGTCGAAACATTGCTGTTGAAACCGACCAGGAGAAGCTCCGGAGGCAGGAGGTTCAGAAGGCTCTTGAGGCTGACAGTCCCAATCCCGGCTGATGCTGATCTTGTCAGTGGATTGTAAAGCATGTTCATCAGCGAGGACGAGGACATCATGATAGCGAAGGTCGCGCCATCAAGACCCGAAGGCGATATCGCCGAACCATTCGATGCGCTCTGCATCATCGTCAGCAGGGTGTACACTGAGCCGTTCGGCGAGACAAGGAAATTAGCCGTCTGGGTAGAAGATCCCTGTACGGAGACATTTGAATATTGTTGCAGGAGCAATCCGCTTCCTGTCATGGATGAGTAAGCGTAATATGGAAGATATGCAAGGGCCGCAGGATCTGATGCCATATTTTTCTCAAGTCCAACGCTTGCCGCTGGACTGTTCAGAGAACTGTTTCCACTGCCTATCGGCGCCAAAATGGTTCCCATTAGCAGGAAAACCAGCACGATTGCTACAAGTATTGTCAGAACGGGAGCAGCGCTTGCCGGTGGAGCAGAATTCGCTTCTGCTGAGGACACCCTCTTCTTTCTGAAGACTTTTCCTATAAGAAATCCTACAATGCCTGCAACTGCCACCACTATTACAAAGTTTATGATATCGTAAATTGCAAATGGGAGGATTGCAGATTCGATGCTGGAAACTCCAGCACCTCCTCCGAATAAGGATGATTCAAGTCCCGGCAGGATATAAGGTATCCTCCTTATGATTGGCTCGTTGACAAGCGATGCCAGGTTGGTTCCCTGTGGAACAGCACTTATGAAGGAAGAGAAGCCGCCAAGCGCCGAAGTCGAAAGTCCCGATCCTCCCACGCCAGGTATTGGAAGGGATCCGCCTGATCCAAGCAGGCCTGTCTGGCTTACTATATAGAAACCTGTCAGAATGATGAAGAACCATGAAAGGCTGAAAACGGATATAGCAGCGCCAATCGCCCTGCTTCCCTTGCCTGCTGCTAGCCCTATTACGACTGCAACCATAATCTGCGTTGTAATGAGCAACGTACTGCCGAGGGGGTTTCCAAGAACAAAATACAGAAGTCCGAACAGTACGTACACTTCTGGTCCGAAATGAGGAGAAAGCCAGTTCTCCAGCGGAACATAGAAGGAGGAGAGGACAAAGAACTCCATAAGAGCAAGAACTGTAAATCCTGCCAGAATACCGCTTAGCTTTCCCATCTGACCCTGCTATTCAAAACAACAAATAAATATATTCCTTTTATAGTTGGTTCCTTCTTGCAATAAGAGAAAATTATTATTACCAGTATTCGCCCAGTATATCTGCAAGGCAAAGATGAACGATTTTCCACGCATCTTGTATGCGAAATTAAGCAGGAAGAAAGCATATCTTACCCTTCAACATTACAGAACGTGTTTCAGGTGGAGAAATTCCTGGATGAAGGCCAGGAATATATCAGGAATAGTGTTGTGGGAAAGGCCATTGTGGCGTGCTCCGGCGGCCTAGACAGCACGATAGTTGCTATACTCGCGAACAGGGCAATCGGAAACAAAGCGACGGCTGTCTTCATAGACACCGGTTTCATAAGAATAGGCGAGAAGGAAAAGACAGAGGCAACATTTAAAAAGTTCAACCTCAACTACAGGATCATAGATGCATCAGCAGCTTTCATAAGTGGCCTGAAAGGCGTCACGGATCCTGAAAGAAAGAGGAAAATCATAGGGAAGGTATTCATAGAGGAGTTTGAGAAGGTGGCAAAGGAGATAGGTGCAGAGAGCCTCATGCAGGGCACCATAGCTCCTGACTGGATAGAAAGTGGTGGTGGCGTCCGGGACGTAATAAAGTCCCACCACAACGTCGGAGGCCTGCCGGAAAAGATGAACCTGAAGCTTGTTGAGCCTCTACGCGATCTCTACAAGGACGAGATAAGGGAAATTGCCAAATACCTGGGGCTGGAATCCTCCAAGCAGCCTTTTCCAGGACCTGGACTGGCGGTCAGGATACTTGGCGACATCACACCTGAGCGGATCGCCATCATTAAGCGAGTAACCGAGATCGTGGAAAGAGAGGTTGAGGCAAAGCTAAAAAACAGTTTACCATGGCAGTATTTTGCCATACTTACGCCGGTGAGAACAACTGGAGTCCATGGCGACAAGCGGTCATTCGGCGAAACAATTGCGATAAGGATGTTCGAAACCAGCGATGCTATGAGCGGTACATTCTCGAAGCCACCATGGGATTTCCTGGATCAGCTGTCCACGAAGATCACGAACGCCGTGACCGAAGTCAACAGGGTTGTCTACGACATCACGAACAAGCCACCTGCAACGATAGAATGGGAATGATATACATCTCCAGGGATCAGTAACTATAATCTCCTATCCATTCTCCAGGTTGCACTATGGACCTCCAGGCAAGGAAAAGAGAGGTTGGGATAACCTCAGATATATTGAGATTCTCGCTGGGATCACGGAACCTGTTGACATTATCGAGACCCACGACTCCCCAAAAAGAATGGAACCCCGAGATTCCTGGGGAAAAGAACCTGAAGTACCCGGTCAATTTCTTCGTTTTTCAAGGAATTTCTTCATTTCGTCAAAGAAAAAAGATGGATTATCCAGATACGCAGCGTGTTTCGCTCCCGGAACAATCTTGAGGTTTGAATTCTTTACAAGGTTTTTCAGGAGGACTCCTTCCTCCTTCTTTATGACATCGTCAAATTCTCCCCAGAGTATGAGCAATGGAACTTGAACGCGTGGAAGATCATCCTTCATTGCCTCCACACCTGCGGTCCCGATGACAACTGCGGATGAGACGATGTCTGGATAATCAACGAGAGTCCTCAGGGTGATGCCGCCTCCCATGGAAGGTCCTACGAGGGTGAAATCATGCAGCCCGAGTTTTCCGCCGAAATCAAGTACAAACCTTGAAGAGTTCTTGAAATTCCTTGAAAATTTATACTCAGGGTTGTCCTGTGAATTCCCGAATCCGGGATAATCAGGTGCATACACGTCATATCCATTTGCGGAGAAAAAGTCAAACGCCTTGATTCCCATCCAGTCCCTTGAAGTAAAGCTTCTCCCGTGAAGAAGTACCAGCGATCCGCCGTGCTTCAGCGATATGGATGATCTGTAAAATACCTTATATCCTCCAATTTCTACGTAGGATTCATTTATCATGGCATGGTATCTGATGATAGTATTTGTCCGTTTCAATCATTGTCACATCGGACTGTAATAATGTTACAGCATTCAAGGCAAGAAAACTCCGACCTTCATTGAAGATATAAATTTCTGCACTTTTATGCATTGCAAAGTCTTCAAGGTTCAGGCTGAGGCTACGCCAGTGAAAACCATGAGGGTGTCGTGCATGAGATTCCCCATGCAGCGACTAATCCCAAAGGACTTCGACACGCGGTTGCGTATTTCTATATTCAGCAGTCCAATTGGAGGAATGGGTTGAATGCATATTTCGATTGCATACAGACTGGCATGAAAGAGATGAGCTGATACCCAGAGAGATGCAACTTTCCGCGCCGGAAGGCCGCCAATACTCGATAAATCTGGGTGCTTCTGGCTGCTTTCATCCAGCCAATCGTTGCGGTTCAATGAGTCTTCACTCATGGGTGTAGGAAGCCAGGAACAAGCCGCTTCCGTCAGGGAGGGGTAGTTGACTCGTACAGGTCCTATACTTGTTCACTTATAGCATTCTATGTCTTGTTAACGCCAAATAAATATATTGAGAAGATATTAGCCTGAAAGGTAGTAACTTTGGAAGGAGATAATATTCAGGCAGAACAGCTGCTCATACCTGAGGAAGAATACCAGAAGTCTGGTGTGCATATCGGAACGCAGGTCAAATCCAGCGACATGGTGGATTACATCTTCAAGATCAGGAACGACGGCTTATACATCCTCGACATCAAGAAGACAAATCACAAGCTCATCGTCGCAGGCAGCATGCTTGCAAGGATTGAGCCGTCACAAATTCTCGTTGTTGCACAGAGGCAATATGCATTCAGGCCGGTATCTAAATTCTCAGAGGTAACAGGAGTCAAGGCGATAATCGGCAGGTTTGTTCCCGGCACGCTCACGAACCCGCAGCTGCAGAACTACACAGAAGCAAGGGCAATAGTTGTTACTGACCCGCTTGCAGATACCCAGGCAATAAAGGAAGCTATTAGGATAGGAATACCCATAATTGCGCTGTGCGATGCAAACAACAAGACCGATTACATTGATCTTGTTATACCGACGAACAACAAGGGCAGGCGATCCCTGGCAGTTGTGTACTGGCTTCTTGCAAGGGAGATACTGAAGAACAGGGGAACTATTTCAGATTATCAGGCATTCAACTATGCAATCGATGACTTCGAGGCGCAGATATAACCTAGACATCAATTCTTCTTGATACTGAAAAATATCTTATCTTGCCATTGTCGAAAAAGGCAACCAGAAACATTTTCCTGACTGCCGAGGCAACCCTCACGGCCCTGGCGATCTCATACCACTTTATCCTGGCACCGTCGTTTATGTGCAGCAGGTATTCTGCATGATCCTCAACACTCTTCACATACAGGCGGAGATCGGATCCATACTTGAAACCTGTTCTCGCCGCAATCCCTCTTTTCCCGAGATCGCTTATCACAAGATCCTTCATGGCAACTGAAATCCCGGCATCAACGAGATCCGGGCGATCCAGTATGTATATGTCGTAACCAAGCTTCTTCATGTTCGCATGATCCAATGGTCCAGCCGCAAGACGGAATCCTCCCAGCATAACCGCCGATCCCGTCTGGGAAACATGATGCATTTCTCCAGCAGGTTCGGCCTCAGCGACATCGTACATCGATGTGCCGCCGTCTCCATCCACAATGGAGTAAGTCGTGGCTTCATCATGGGTGCGGTGCAAGAGGTCAAGAAAATCCTGCTCGCTTGCAACCGTCAACCTGCCCTTCCATGCCTTCTCGTCTTTTTTCCTGTAAAAAAGCTGGTCCTGCTCGACCTTCAGCACGTAACCCTTCATCTTAAGGTGTGAAAAAGCGATGAGCATTTCCATATCTCCCTCCTCAGAAAGAACCTTTTGCAAAAGATCCAGCCTGGATCCAGCATCGAAATCCCTGAAGATAGATTTCGCGTGCATGGCAAGAAAGCCCAGCTCGAATCTCGTAAGGTTAAGATCCTGTTCGACAATCGAGCCAATTCTATATCTATTATAGACCTGGCTGGGAACTGATCGTTCTACTTCGAATGAATGCTGGCCGCATAAGATCCTTGGCATCAGTTCTTACCTTTCTGTACGAACTTGCCAGCCAGGGAATCAACGAGCGCATCGAGGAACCTGACAGAATCACCGTTATTCTTTGCGCTTGTGAGCACATATGGAACCCCATGCTTGTCTGCAACCTCCTTCAGTTCCTTCTCCCAGAACTGGGCCTCGTACCTGAGATCCTGCTTTGTCGCAACCAGGATACGGACGGACTTGTCCGAAAATGTCTTCGTATATTTCAGGAGCATATCCGCATCATCAAGGGAATGCCCGTTTGTGACATCGGATACGATTACGATTGCATTTGAACCGGAAAGAAGCTTGTCGTCACCACCGCCAGTTCCAAGTTCAAGGAAGAAGATGTCTGCACTGATATTCTGACCTGATTTTTCGTATACCACCGACTTCCTCTTCATCGCCTTGGGGTCGAAACCCGCGGCGTCGGAACCGTATACGATCCTGGAAACTAGAGAACTCTTCCCGACACCTGCCGGGCCGATTAGACTAACTTTCCAGATTTTCTTTGAATCCATTCCGCAGTTTATTCTAGCTTTTTAAATAATTTTTGCCTTTTCTCGTGTTATCAGGCATAAGCATTTTTCTGTGCCGTGGTGACAGGAATGCAGGGAACATATAATTTGTTCCCAATCTTTGGCAGAAAGAAGGGGTGCCCCCTCCATCCTTTATGCAGGCATATCCCAAGCACAGAACAGTTTCCGGATAGGCCGATATAAAAGGTATTTCAGTCGCAGTGCCTGAGATTAGTTTCGTTGCGGTTTGTCGCATCCGAAAAATACGGAAAGTGCCTTAATCACTCAATCCGTTGAAGACTTTATATGCTTACCGGCAATTACTTATTTGATCTATATGAAATTCACCTTTTCCAGCATGCTGTCCGAGATGAAGCCGTCCGAGATAAGGGAACTGCTTAAAATGGCCAACACGAAGGGCCTGATATCATTCGGTGGAGGGATGCCGGATCCAGCCACCTTTCCTATAAAGGATCTTGAGTCAATAATGGCAGACATTTTCAAGAACTATTCATCCAATGCTTTCCAGTATGGCGTAACTCAGGGAATAAAGCCGCTGAGGGAGCAGATAAAGAGGCTGGTCAAGGAAACCGAGAATATCGACTGCACAGAAGACCAGATCAACGTAACGAGCGGCTCCCAGCAGGCCCTGTACGCAGTATCAAAGGTGCTCGTGCCTCCAGGCGAATCCGTCATCACAGAACTTCCCACATATGTAGGGGCTATAAGCGCCAACAACGCAAACATGGTGAACATGGTTGGAATTGAGATGGATGAACATGGAATGAGAACGGATCTTCTCGAGGACAAGCTATCGGAAATGAAATCAAATGGAAAGCCGCCAAAATTCATATACGTTATACCAAACTTCCATAATCCTGCAGGATACACGCTTTCTCTTGAGAGGAGAAAGCATCTCATAGAACTCGCCGTTGATTATAACATACCGATAGTTGAGGACAATCCCTATGGCGAATTGCGATACTATGGATCAAAGATACCGAGCATCAAGAGCATGGACCCGGATAATTATGTCATATACATGGGAACTTTCTCGAAGGTTATGACCCCGGGCTTGAGGATAGGCTATGTGCTCGGTGACCAGGAATTCATCTCAAAGGTGAACCTGCTAAAGCAGGCCCTGGATCTTTCAACCAACACGCTGTCAGAATACGTGGCATATGAGTATTTAAAGCGTGATATAATGAAGAAGCAGATACCGAAGAACATTGAGATATACAGGAAGAAGAGAGACGCAATGCTCAAGGCGCTGTCGGAAAATTTCCCTGAAAATTCAAAGTGGTCCAAGCCTGACGGCGGTATGTTCGTCTGGGCAACCGTGGACCCGGCGATAGACACAACCAGGATGCTTGCAAGATCCGTAAAGAACGGGGTTGCATACATAAGCGGGGTATCGTTCCATCCCAACGCCGAGAAAAGGAACAATATGCGCATAAATTTCAGCTATCCATCGATCGAGGACATCCATGAGGGCATCAGGCGCCTTTCAAAGACACTGGAAGAGGAGTCAGCTGAAATAGCAAGCTCTCCTGCAAAGGCATCCTAAGGCAACATGGCAACGATCCTCGGCGGCACTTTTTCTTATCTTCACAAGGGACACAGGGCACTTCTAGACGCTGCGGTTTCACTTGGCGAGCCTGTAATAGTGGGATTGACAACCGACGAGTTTGCGGGATCCAGGAAGAATTACAGCATCCCTTCATACAGGAAGAGATACGAGGCCGTTTCCCGGTACCTGGCGGGCAGGTGCAAATCCTACAGCATCCGGGAGCTTGGATCCGAAGAAGGGAACTCCACGCTTGATCCTGAATACAATGCAATTGTCGTATCGCATGAAACGGAAGCCGTTGCTATCCGAATAAACAGGGAGCGTATCTCGCGTGGCCTGAAAGCGCTGAGGATCGTGAGGGTGCCGGTTATAAGGGGGGATGATCTTATTGCGGTCAAGTCTTCCAGGATTGCTTCCGGGGCAATTGATACTGAGGGCAGGCGCCTGAAGCCTGTATCTGCTATCATATCGACCAACAACAGCCTGAAGCACTCTGCAGCGAAGACATACTTCTCCTCCATTTTCAAGGAGAGCAGCGTTTCCATAAACAGGGCATACAGCACCAGGAGCGACCAGCCATTCGGCGATGATACCATGCAGATGGCCGTGAGCCGTGCGGAGCAGTCCGCCGGCAAGGCGGATTATTCGATAGGCATCGAGTCTGGGTTATTCCAGGACAGCGCATCAGGCAGGTACTTCGATTTCCACTGCTGCTGCATCATAGACATCATAGGCGAGCGATCATACGGATTCAGCAGCGGTTTCAATATACCATGTCACATAGTAGACGAGATCAAGAAGGGAATGGACATGTCCCACGCTTTTGAAGCGCTTTATGGAATAGGCGGCATCGGCGAAAAGGAGGGAATTGTCGGTTACCTTACAGACAACAGGCTGACCCGTGAAACGCTCATACTTGAGTCACTGAGGAATGCAATGTCCACAAGATTCTCGAAACTGAACTACGATTGAGGATTATAGCTAAAGCAGTCAGATAAAGGTTAAATACATTTATAAACTTAGAAGATGATAATATGGTAACTAAAGAGGAAATCCTCAATGCACTTCAATCCGTATCAGATCCTGAAATTGGCATGGATATCGTGAACCTGGGTCTTGTATACGAAGTACAGATAAACGACGACAAGGTCTACATTAAAATGACCATGACTGCACCTACCTGCCCCGTAACTCCATGGATACTGGCAGAGGCACAGAGGGTTGTGGAGAACCTTCAGGGTGTGGAGGCTGCCGATGTCGAGCTGGTATGGGAACCCCCATGGAATCCGTCCCTCATGACGGATTATGCCAAAGAACAGCTCAACATGATGTGATTGCGCCTTCAAATCCGACTTATTTTGCCGGTGCAGGCAGGCAGATCATCTTTCCTTCCTTCAGATCCGGGAACACCGCCGCTTCATTGCTGTAGGAAGATTCGGAAAGACAGAACAACTTTCTTACGCTCGATTCAAGCAGGTACAGGTGGTATTTCTCCGGAAATCCTTCCGGAGTCGAGAAAAGTTCCACGTGACCCGTTATCTTCCAGGATAGAGAATCGGATCTTACGGTTTCCGAAGAGCATCTGCTGCATTTTTGCTCGTCCCGCATCGTGATGGATCTGCATTTCGGGCATATATAGAGGGACATCAGATCGCCTCGTAAACGATCGAAGTGGCTGAGTTCCCGAATCCGGCCATGGATACTGACAGGGCATAATGGGGATTGTTAAGCTGCCTCTGGCCGGCATTTCCAGTGAGCTGTAGAAAAGCCTCATGAGCCTGGGCGAGGCTGGTCGCGGCAATCGGGTGCCCACGTGCAAGAAGGCCTCCGCTGACATTAACTGGAATGCTTCCGTCAGGATCCATTGAGCCCTCCATTATCTCCTTCCATGCAGTGCCCCTCTGGAAAAAGCCAACCGCCTCGGCCTCAACCAGCTCAAGTATGGATGCCATGTCATGAAGCTCTGCAAAATCGATGTCGCTGGGAGTTATGCCTGCCTGCTTCATTGCCTCCGCGGAGGATCTCCTGACCGCCTCCAACTGCATAATGTCATCCCTTA
>JAKACH010000050.1 GCA_021821635.1 Thermoplasmata archaeon
AATTGTATACCTGAATTCACTCAAGGAAATCCCTTTATATGCAATTTAACGATACTACTTTATGGATGTCGTAGTCCAGAATATCTATGACTATTCCAGTGATATCAGCAAGACACTTAACGGTGCAGTAAAAGAGGAATTGAAGAAAAGACTTGCTGACTCCCTTTTAGTGGCTTATGGTGCTAGAGATGCAGAACCCATTAACGCTGAAAGAGGCGCACTCCTGCCCTCAACTGGAAAGCATAATTCAACTGTATATTTCACCGATCACAAAGCGGAGAGCTCGGTCGCCACGATGCTCAATGGCTCAATGACGCGATATTTGGACTTCAATGACACTTACTTGTCAAAAGAAGCACTTCATCCGTCAGATAACTTTCCACCATTGATAGCGCTTGCTGAATCCCTTGGCAAGAAAGGTCAAGATTTGCTTGAAGCGGCTGCACTTTCATACTCCGTGATATGTGGCTTGT
Source organism: Thermoplasmata archaeon (assembly GCA_021821635.1). Lineage (GTDB taxonomy): Archaea > Thermoplasmatota > Thermoplasmata > Thermoplasmatales > Thermoplasmataceae > UBA582. Next base: position 474 of record JAKACH010000050.1, read on the forward strand.
CAGATGCAGTTTCAATACGTGACAGGGGTTGGGATCACGTTACTTATATTTCAGTCTCTACGGCTGCTGGATTGGCTTATCTTGGTGACCTGAATTCAAAGAAGTTCGAGAACTGCATAAGCCTGGGGTTGAATAACAATATCAGCCTGAGACAGACGAGAGCGGGAGAGCTGAGTATGTGGAAAGGATTGACCGCCTCAAACGCATCCCGGAACTCAATCTTCGCTTATTTCCTGGCTGAAAGTGGTGTTTCAGGGCCATCCGATGTTTTCACAGGTGAGATGGGATTCTTCAAGCAGGTTTCTGGCAAATTTAACTTGCATCTGGAAATGAACAGGGTTCTCAAGACAATGATCAAGAATTATCCTGTAGAGTACCATGCTATGAGTGCGGTTGAGTCCTGTGAATTGCTTCACAATTCTCTCAATGGTGATATTAAGAGCATAGATGTTGAAACTTTTTCTGTTGCAGATAAGATTATCATAAAGGATCCCGAGAAGAAAAAGCCAAAGACAAAGGAAACAGCAGATCACAGCATGCCTTACCTAGTTGCGTACACCCTCCTTCACGGCCGCCCGGGTCCCGCATCTTACACAACCAATTTCCTGACCGACCGTAACATCCTTGCGCTAATAGACAAAATGAAATTCACCATCTCTGATAGATTTGACCAGCTCTATCCAGAGCACCTCCCCTTCAGGATAGAGATCAAGACATCATCAGGAGAATTTGAAAACGAGATTATAGATCCCAAAGGTCATCATCGTAATCCGTTTACGTGGGATGATATTATACAGAAGGGTCGAAGCATGATGTCCGAGGCGAGTGCCAGAGAGATAGTAACTGCGGTTAAGACGATAGAGAACCGGGACATATTTGAGATCATGGAGATCCTGGCAGATGTCCATCCTTAGAGACAACATAAACCTCGGCCCCGGGGAGATCAGGAGACAGATCAAATCGGGTTTTGTAGTTGCCGCAGGTGTCTTCAATGGGATCTCTGCAATTCAGGCAGAGAGAGCAGGATTCAGGGCGCTATATCTTTCAGGATCAGGGGTTGCAGCATGCATGGGTCTTCCTGACCTGTCTTTTACCACAATGACAGAAGTCGTCAACGAGGTGGGAAGGATAACAGATGTAACGAAGAGTCCACTGATCGTCGATGTCGATACCGGTTTTGGTGAACCGATTAATGTTACAAGAACCATACGACAGGTGGAAAAAGCAGGCGGCTCCGCGATACATCTCGAGGATCAGGTGCTCCCAAAGAAGTGCGGCCATCTCTCCGGCAAGAAGATAGTGCCAGAGGAGGAGATGGTGCACAAGATAAGGGCAGCTGTTTCTGCAAGGAAAAACCCGGACTTCCTGATAATTGCAAGAACAGACGCTCGATCCGTTCTTGGCGTTGAGGAAGCAATCCACAGATCCAACATTTACCTGGAGAGCGGCGCGGACATGATATTTACTGAGGCACTCGAATCCGAAAACGAATTCAGGAAATTTGCCAGGGAGGTTCGAGGAGACCTTCTTGCAAACATGACAGAGTTCGGCAAGAGTCCGCTTCTCACGACACAGCAGCTCAAAGAGATCGGCTATAAGGCGGTTATCTTCCCGCTTACAGCATTCAGGATATCCCTAAAGGCGACGCAGAATGCGTACGAGAAATTATTTTCGCATGGAACACAGGCCAGTATGCTGAATTCCATGATGAGCAGAAACGAGTTTTATGAAGTAATAGGCTATCATGAATACGAAAAGGAAGATAACGAACTGGCCGGTGATGAAAATGAGTGAGATAGAGGTACCAAGAGGACTTGCAGGTGTTATAGTAGATACAACAGCCATCGCGACCACAGATCAGACTGGAAATCTTGTATATCGTGGTTATCGTGCCGTAGATCTTGCGAGAAAGCATTCGTTCAGTGAAGTCGCTTATCTGATAGTTTATGGAGAAATGCCGTCCAGATCACAGCATTCTGAATTTGAGGAAAAGATCCTTTCAATATCCCATGTCGAGGACAGATATGTAAAGCTCATTCAGTTACTAAAAGAAAAGAATGTGCTTTCCTCCATGAGGACCGTAACATCAGCGCTTCAGATGGAGGGAAGCGACAGAATGGAGCAGCTGCTTCAAATCGCGGCGAAATTCCCTGAGATTGCATCACATTCTTACAGAATATACAGAAATCTTGATATCATACATTCAAGTGAAAAAGATATTTCCAGAAGGATATACCAGCTTTCAACAGGCAAGGACGATCCGGAAAGAGCAAAATTCCTTGAAAAAATTCTTATTATGTACATGGAACATGAGTTCAATGCTTCCACATTTGCACTCAGGGTGGCTGCTTCAACTGGCACAGATCCTGCTTCTGCAATAAATGCCGCACTTTCAACACTTAAAGGTCCTTTACATGGAGGAGCAAATTCCGAGATCCTATCCTACCTGTTAAAGTTCAGGAATGAAGAGGAAGGAATTGATTTTGTCAGGAATAGGCTTGAAAACAAGCAGCTGGTAATGGGTTTCGGCCACAGGGTGTACAAGACAAAGGATCCAAGGGCACAGTTCATCAAGGAGGAATTGAGGAAACTCATCGGTGAGACAAAAAGATTCCAGATCGCCGATGCAATCGAAACCTACATGTGGGAACAGAAGAACCTGCCTGCCAACCTGGACTTTTACGGCGCATTCTACCTGAATGAGGTTGGAATCGATGAACCTCTCTATACTCCGCTATTTGCAGTAGCAAGAGTCTTTGGCTGGGTCGCACATTACATGGAGCAGAATGCAAACAACAAACTCATCAGGCCTCTTTCCAGATACATAGGTAATACGGGCAGGGAAAGCTGATTTAGAGCAAAATTGAGAGGAAAGATTTAATTACATTTCAGGAACGCAACTTTTTCAATGTTTACCGAGAATCGTAAGACTGATTCTTTCAGCCTTCCTGTTGTAAGCTGCAAAATCCGTCAGCCTGAAAGGGTATCCGGTTATGATATGTACATCGCCCGTATTGGAGAACATCTGAACATCCGCATCCGACGGATTGACATTTCCCGAAGGATGGGAATGAACCGATCCGACTATCTGGAAATCAATAGGTTTATTCCATAGCTGGAAGATTGTGTGTGTTCTTCCCTGTATCGTTCCTGGGAGCATTGCAATCTCATATATGATGTGGTTTTCAGCCCTCAGAAATGCGCCAAACTCATTTGGAATAGTTGACTTTGATGCCTCCATTATCATCTGGAGCGTTCTTGATCTAATTGACCACGTTTTTAACAAGTTTCTCATGTACCCTATCGAAGAACGATCTCTTGAAAAGAATAAATTCAGCATAATTCTCCGATGTCTTGATCACAATCTCGTCAGTGCTCTTCATCCTGTACTCTACCTGTCCATCAAGAATTACGATGCAATCCTGATTCTTATCAAGTACCCTTATGTTGATTTCTGTTCCCATTGGCAGGACTATCGGTCTCGATCTGGATGCGAAAGGAGCGATGTATGAAACAACAACAGCATTCAGCGAGGGCATCAAAATGGGTCCACCTGCACTGAATGAATACGAGGTTGAGCCTACAGGAGTTGCAACAATCACGGCATCTGCAGCCACACGATCAATAAAACTGGTTGGAGTTGAAATAAGAAACTTGCGTATCTTAGCTATCTTGCTGGAATGCACAATCACTTCGTTGGTGCAATCTTCAAGGCGCTGTCCGTTCAGGAAAACACTCAGCTTCCTGGATCTCTCAATCTTGTAGTTTCCGCGGGCAAGTTCGTAAATGCTGGATTCAATCTCGCCTATCTCAACCTCTGAAAGAAAGCCAAGTCCACCCATGTTTATACCAAGTATGGGACAGTTTGTGTGTTGAAGGGCCCATAGCACTGTGCCATCACCGCCGACAGAAATGATCAGGTCGGCGTCCATGTTCTCGATATCCTTGCTCTTCACAGGCAGGTACTTGCCAACCTCCCGCTCATACATTATTGTCCAGTTCTTGGGTACGATCTCGACAATTCGTTCGACAATTCGTGAGCACCTCTGGCAATTCTTGCGGATAATAAACCCTACCCTGTTAATTGCCGGTTTCGATTTGTCGGCTTCTTCAATTAGCAAGCACTAAACCTCCTCCCTTCCTTATGGAAGTGCTCAACCTACTCAGAGTCTACAAGGCTTTCGAGCAGTGTGTTGAGCCTCTGCGGAAGCCTTTTGAGAGCATAATCAAGGACTTCTAGTGCGGTTAGGGATCCATCTGTCTCGAACTGGAAGATATAGCTTGAATTGTCCTCCTCGATTTTGCACTCCTTGTTTTCAAAGAGTGGTGTGAGCGCATGGCATGGGACATCGTCTGTAAACGTTATCATTGAAGCCGTTTCGCTGACCACACTGGCCGGGCACTGATTTTTAATCTTCTCAAAATCTATTGAGGATTTCTTTTGAACGATAAACTTCCGGCTGTATTTGTATGATACGCCTGTTGCGACCTGCCATTTGGCGTGGCTTGCTGCTGTTCCGAGAACTGCTTCAGCGCTTACCAGTATTGCCTGCTTAGGCCCGAGTTTCAGGATTGGGATTTCCAGATCAGTAGGCTTTGAGACAGTACCTCCAACTGCTATGAGATCTCCTGAGTAGAGAGTTGCCGGTCCAAGCTTGTTAATTGAGAATGTTGCTGTGCATAATGAACAGCCTTTCCCGCCACAGGTGCAACTATCCCTGAAATTCATCTTGAGGTCGCTCTTAATCGGGATCATGGAAAGTCTCTGAGCAACGACCTCGTCGAAAAGGGGGAGAGAGGAGTCGTATTCATTTCCTTCCTCATCTCTTATCTGTCCATGGTGAAATGTCACTTTATCAATCGCAAGCTTTGGGACATCTGATATTATTGTTCTACGAAGCGCATTGGCTTCGGCAGGAGTAATATCCGTGACCTTGAATCTTATGTAATTATCGGACTTTTCCATTATGGTGAGCGTCATCAGACTCTCCTTCCTCTCTTCCCGCCCTTCTTCTTGGTTCCGTCATGCGGGACAGGAGTAACCTCTTCAATCCTGACGATCTTGAAGCCGGCCCTTGAAAGGGATCTAATCGCAGATTGTGCACCCGGTCCAGGTATCTTCGACTTGTTTCCGCCCGGTGCCCTGACCCTGATAATAAGATCAGTGATCTCGAATTCCCTCAGCTTTTCCGAGACGAGATCCGCAGCCTTCATTGCGGCATATGGACTCGACTCATCCCTGTCGTTCTTAACGACCATTCCGCCGCTCGCCTTTGCGATTGTTTCGGCTCCGGTGCTGTCAGTTACAAGAATAAGTGTATTGTTATGTGATGCAAATATATGTGCGATGCCTGTTCGTGCCATTAATTCTTCCCCTCTTTTGCCGGTTCTTTAACATTTTTTTTCTCCTCAGGTTTCTCCCCTTCCGTTCCAGCTTCTGCAGGGGTTTCCTTTTCTTCTTCTGTCGCCTTATTGTTCTTGAGCATTGCCTGTCTCAACGGATGGAGTTCATCAGCGAGCGGAGAATCAGCGTCATAGGAAAGCGTAGGTTCAAGAGAGGCTTCGACCATGAGTCCGGGGATCGTTACCCTTCTTCCACCGAGAGAAATCTGCCCATGTGTTATGAGCTGTCTGGCCTGTTTCATTGTAGCTGCAAGCTTCATCTTGAAAACAAGCGTCTGCAGTCTTCTTTCAAGTATATCGTCAATCTTGAGCGAAAGAACATCGTCAAGAGTTGCTCCCTCGTTCAATATATTGAAACGCTGAAGTCTCCTGATCATATTTTTGAACTGCTGCATTGAGTATTCGTCCTGATACCTCATTTTACCTTCAAGGGTTCTCGCCTGGGTTCTGAAGGAATCCAGGGTAGAGAGGGCCTTCCATAACTCTCTCTTGTTCTTCAATCCGTATCTTTCAAGTATCTCTCTTTCCTGCTCTATTCTCGCTGCTTCCCACGGGTGCCTTGGCGTAGAATATTTTTTATGTTGAAATTTCTGGTCTCCCATTCAGCTCACTCCTTCTTCTTAACAACGCCAATGGCCAGTCCATGCCTTCCGTTGGCTTTTGTTCTCTGCCCTCTAACCTTATGACCGGTTTCGTGCCTGACTCCCTTGTAAGATTTCATCTTCTTCATGAAATTCAGATCTTCCTGCAGTTGCACTGTAAGATCATTCGAAATTAAGTTCATGTCCTCGCCAGATATTATTTCGTTTCTGTGGTTCAGGACCCAGTCTGGAAGCCCTTCGTAACTTTTGGATTCAACAAATTCCCTTATTTTCTCTATCTCTGGTTCCTTCATATCACCAATTTTCTTCGTTGGATCAAGACCTAGCTTCTTTACGATTATCATTGATAAGCGGTCGCCGATGCCCTTCAAATCAGCTAGGGCATTTTTGACGTTACGCTCACCATCAAGGTCTTTGCTCCCTATTCTTACTATGTACAGGAAATCCTCTTTCTTTTCCGCTACTTTCTTATCATCAGCCATTATCAGACACCGTTATCTGTCAAACGCCTTCCGAGATTACTTTCATGCTTAATATATCTCTGGAAAATTGACGGATGCCGTTATTTTATGTCTAAAGATAAATATTTCGAATGTTTTTCAAACTTTTGCCTGTTCGTAGATTTTAAGAGGAATTTTAGGATACAGAAAGCGGCGAATCCGAATGCCCAGCAACAGAAGGGAGGAAGTCTTGAGTCTTGTCTTCCTTATGATGGCAGTAATAGGCGGATGGATAAATGCTCAGGGTGAATGGGTTAAGGACTTTGCATATCACAGGATCGTTAGGCTTCCTCTTTTTGAATGGAATTTCACTGTCTCTGGAATAACCTGGTACAAGGTGGGCATATTCGACGATCTTCTTGGCGTATTCATGATCATTTTTGGACTTATAATGTTCCGGAGGCACTCATATGTTGATATCGCAGCCATCGCCTCTTTCAGGATTGCAATACCCTTTCTTGTTTTATATGGTTTTTTTGATTTCATCGGATATTACATCTTCACATCGTACTATTTCGGAAACTTCTCCTTAATACTATACGGCGAAGCATGGAACACGATACTTTATTTCGGGATGATGCCCTTGCTCCTCCTTGCGTGCGTCATCATACTGGGGGCAAGAAAAGAATCCTTCTTCCCACGAGATAATGACAAATAATATAAGAAAAGAATGCCCTTTTACACCAGGAGATGTATTATCAACCTTCCAAATTAAGTTGGCATGGATAAGGGGAAACATTCATTACTTGTCGCTGGAAGAGATGATCTGGATATTCTCATGGATCACAGGCGAAAGATGTGGATCACTCTCGGTTCACACAGTCTGGAAGAG
>JAKACH010000011.1:0-33076 GCA_021821635.1 Thermoplasmata archaeon
TGCACCGTTAAGTGTCTTGCTGATATCACTGGAATAGTCATAGATATTCTGGACTACGACATCCATAAAGTAGTATCGTTAAATTGCATATAAAGGGATTTCCTTGAGTGAATTCAGGTATACAATTCAAAAATTATATTGCGTTCCATGAATGAAGACAATTCATGAAGATGGGTAAAAGTATTCATGAAATCATAACCTCAGTGACAACATGCCAGTGATGAGGTGAATACGATTTAACTACCCTGCTTGAGCTTATTCTGTATGCTATACCATGATCCTGTAACTTTTTCTCTATTACTTGAGAAGAATTTTGAAGATTCTCGCTTGACACAAGATGGTGCATCATGATAACCCCACCGATCCTAAGGTTATCAACTGCATGCTGAATGAAGGCGGGTGAGCTGAAGTGACCCATAACAATCAAATCAGCCTTTTCCGGCAAGGTTATTGTTGAGCAGTCTGCGTTGTATGTTGTAAAGATGTTTTGGACCTTATTTTTTCTGATGTTGGTTAATAAATACTGGTATGAAGCAGGATTGATCTCTGCTGCATAGATATGTTTAGGATTGCCATATTTTGCAAGCGGTATCGAAAAGTATCCTATCCCGGAAAACATGTCAAAGATTTTTTTTCCCTTTACGTCTAGGTCTTTCATTGATCCGCGCACGCCAACATTGCCCGGTGAGAACATTATTTTAGATGGATCGAAGGCATACCTTATTCCGTTCTCGAGATGAGTGACAGAACCACCTTTGCCAAAGAGAAGTTCAAGTGAGGGCACCCTCAATATTCCACTTATCCTTCCGGAATACCTGTAGACCGACTTTGCATTGAGCACCCCGGCAACTATTTCGGCCAGACGCCGGGGTTCCGGGCCCTCATAGCGAATTATAACAGAATCACCGTATCTAACCCACCTTCTTGGTAAAACGGCTTCTTTGATTCCAATTTCACTTGCTTTCCTCGATATTGTTGATATTGGAGCTTCTGGGGTCTGCCTCTCCTGAGGATCAACGTCAACAATACGGTGACTTCGAAAGCCTGGGTCTGCAAGCACAGGAACATATACATAATATGCATCCGCTGTTATCTTTTTTTTCTTGTCGACAATACCCGATCTAAGGATAGATCTCAGCGCCTTTTCTGCAGACTTCCTAGGAAGTGCAATTGCTTTCATGTCTACCCTGCCCTTCCCTCCAGATTTATCTGCTGCACATGTATTTTTCCACTTTTTGTGGTAGTTCATTTTGATGTGCTTGCTATGTTCATGGGACTAGTCAACTTACTCCAAGCAAAAAAACCGGAACTCGCAACTAGGGGATCACATGATCAAAAATTGCACCCGCTATAATAGGATGGTTGACAGCTTACCTGTTCCTGATTGTGGCAAGACAATGAAATCCGCTTCTCACTCAAGACCGTGGGACCATTATATTATAACTACACTCTTTTAATGGAATGGTTATACTTCTTGCCGAGACACCAATGGACCGGGACATAATCGATAACCTGCAACGATCTCGCGGCCCTATCCTTGCACCTTTTGTAACAATACAATTCAATGTAGATCTTTTCAAGGAGATATCTCTGTCCTTTGTTAGCTCAACAACAGAATGTGATCCATTTAATCCGGGTCCGCTCCCTTATAGCATTCAATATATTCTTCAAGAATAAGTTTAGTCTTTTCCATCCCAGAGGGAACTAATGCTTCACAAGTCCGTATAGTGCACAGACCAGAGTGCCATGCTTAATAGCAACGTTCAAAAAAAATTTGATGTTGATTATTGCATGTCATGGATTTAGGTTTGATAGAAAATATGGAAAAGCGGTCTAAACAAATTTCAAAATCAAGAAGAGGGCGAATACTATGGCAAGGTAAGGACTGGAGTACTTGAAGAGGTTGAAGGAACTCTTCAGGTTGTGCTCCTTCATGAACAATGCAGCAAAGATTAGCAAGGGAGCTGATAAAACCGCAACGACGAAAATATAGACTGTCGAATTTTCCCCAAGAAAATAAGGAATTATTGAAAATACAACCAGAAGAATCGCAGAAAACGAAATACAAGCTGAAGAAATTTTCTCCGAATATATTACTGGCAGCATTGGTATACCTGCTTTCTCGTAATCATCCCTATAGCGGTAGGCGAGGCTCCATATATGCACCGGGATCCATACTACAACAAGGGCAAAAAGAAACCAAGGAAGGATGGAAAAAGAAGAAGTGACAGTGTACCATCCAACAAGCACAGGAAATCCGCCAGAGAAACCACCGAGTATCACGCTCCATGGGGTCCTTCTCTTAAGCAATAGGCTATAAACAACGACGTTATCTGTAATTCCCAAAGAAATAAACGATGCTGCCAGAAATTTCCCATAGACCATGAGAAGAAGTACGGACAGCACGATCAGAAATAAGCCAAAGATTAGTCCGCTTTCAGGAGAAATATTGCCGGTTACAAGAGGCCTATTTCGGGTTCTGGTCATTTTGGCATCTATATCACGGTCTATGAAGTTCGTGACTGCTTCAGATCCCGCAGCTCCCGCGGAAAGTGAAATCACAGTTAAGATGACAGGAAACCAGTCCAAAAGAGAATGCTGGTGAATTGCAAGAACAGCACCAACAGCACCCACAAACACGAGTAGTGACCATACTTTTGGTTTAGTGTAATTGAAGTAAAGCGGTATCAATTTCCGCATGTAACGAACCAAATATAGTTCACCACAATGAAGTCATAATTTAATTATAAATAATTATCGGTGCTATTATATAAGGACTCACTTTTTAATAAAAACTTTGTATAAAAGAATGTGGTTAAATGGTGTTGGAAAAAATTTCGAACTCGAAGTGGATGGAAATCCTGCTAACTCCGAAATATAACATCATTGCAGTCCTTGTGTTTATAAGCATTTTCCTCGTGATTGGGCCTATCCTTCCAGGAGTAAGTTGGTTCAGTTTGGGTGATTTCAGCCTTGACATGGTTAATTTTTACCATACCATTATGATACCGTTTGCGTTTTTGCTTATTCTGTATGCATCAGAGCTTCTAGGTTTAGGCGCACTGGAAAGAAAAGCAGTTAACCTTACCACTTACCCTATCCTGCTCCTCACAGTTTTGGGAACTGTTTTCTTTTATCCTGCAAGCACGCAGACAGCGGATTACGTGTTACAGGCATTGAGAGATGTTTGGATGCTTATTATTGCGCTCATGTTCTTCGTTTATCTGCTGATTCTTCCTTTCAAGGACAGACTTAAATTCAAGAACATATGGGGAGCATATTCGCTCATAGTGATCACAACTGTTTCTGCTGGAATCGCGGCTGTAATGGGAATGATATATGAATATGGCAATCTGTTCGGATACGCTTCCTTACCAGCCCTTAGTAACGATGTTAACGCATGGGGCGGGCTACAGACTTTTCTTGGAAATCTTATAACTTCGCACTCGCACCAGATGCTTCCTGCGGTCATGGGTGGAATCGTTGGTCTTGCAGCGGTAAGTTTTGGATATGAAAGACTCTCTCCAGTGAAAAGGAACATCGTGAATGCAGGATTGGTTGTCGCGGTGTTAGGAACAATTTCAATGAGCTATCTTTACTTTATCTCATCATTTGGAACTTATGTGATACCGGCTATATTCACATCCGGTACCGGGGGTATGAATGGACTTGCGCTGGATGACAGTCAGACGGGAATAGTAGGAATAGGCGCCCTTGTCTCGATTATCGGACTTTATTATATCTTATCCAAGAATCCTGCGGATCGTATGGTTCAGATCTCTGAATTGCTGACTTGGGTCGCGACGATGGCGGTTATGGTTGGTATAGGGTATGCGATGGAATTTAACGAGACCTATTATGGTTTTGGAGCACCTGGAGTTCCCCCAAGCGGCGGGGCCGGCTACCAGTACGATATGGCATTCACAGACGGCCATCTCCTGTTTGCATTTTTCCTAATGCCATTATTGGCAGGAATAATCCTCCTGTTCATGCACTATGTCAGGGAATATAACACGGAGAAGAAGGTGATTACGTACTTTATAATAGCAGGAACCATAATTGCGGCATTCGGTGTCATGGAATACGTTATTACGCTCTTCTGGCTAGTGGAGGCCATTGGACTGGCACTGTTGATAATAGCAATAATACTAATCACCTATACCTTAGGCAAGTCGGCAAAGGAAAAAATTAAGATTAAGGGTACAAAAGCCACAAACTGAGGAATTCAATTCCTCAGGCACGCTTTTTCAGCGCTAATAAATTGCCCCCCGAGGCAATAATGGTTACTGTTGCAAAACTTCATAATTACTCATTGAACTTCCCTACCAAGGTACCAAGTCTGTGAGGAAGGCTGAATTAGCTGTATTTTCCCAGGAAGGTTTTCCATTTATATCGGGATTAGCTTTATCTCCACCGATCCTGAGAATTGACTCTGAATCAGAAGAAATCCCGACGGATCATAGAACAGAATAGGAGAGACATCTCCTCCTGTGGGACGGCAAGGATGCAGCACATATCAGTGCTATACGTCAACACGATCTGGAAGAACTACCTTGAAGAATGGTTTGCTCCCAGTATCGAATACAAGATCCAACGCCATGTTAAGCCCATTGAGAAACTAAAGTACATGCTTCCAGTAGACAAAATCGCTCAGGAGATCGCATTCCCAGACACACAGAACGCACGGAATCCTGAAATTTCCTGAACAGAGCACCTGAAGAGGGGACTTTATGGTTACGAGATCAAAAAATGCAGAGTAACCACAATCTTTGAAAGAGAATAGTGGATCAAGGAGTGCATTAATTCAAAAACATGCTCAGATACAAGATTGAATGGGGAAGGGCGGAATTCTCAAGCGGCGGTTACGAGTCGTCATTCTATGACTCAGGAACCACAAATCCTTCAGGATGGAGGGGATGCCAGACATATGAGAGGTTAACTAACTTTAGACCGAGTGGCAACGTTTAATCTTAATGTGTTATTTCCAGCTATGACACAATCTTCTTTTCAATTCTCAAAAGCCAAAGAGTTGTTCCCTGGAGGGGTAAATTCGCCTGTCAGGTCATATGAGCCATATCCAAGATATATTGCCAGCGGCAAGGGGGCATCGATTTACGACGTCGATGGCAGCAGCTATACAGATTATTGCCTCGCTTACGGGCCTCTAATTCTGGGGCATGCACACCCGTCAATGAAGAGAGCACTTTCGAAGGCCAGCGAGATTGGAGTTAATTTTGGAGCCCCAACGGAATTTGAGGTTGATCTTGGGTCATCAATAAAGGAGGCTATACCTGCGATGCAGAAGATGAGGTTCACTTCATCTGGAACAGAGGCAACAATGCATGCAATCAGACTTGCAAGATCATACACCAAGAAGAATATTATCATAAAGGCAGAAGGCTGTTTTCATGGTTCACATGACTATGCACTTATCAAGGCAGGAAGTGGAGCTTTGACGCATGGAGAACCCTCGTCACCGGGCATCCCCGAAGAAGTTGCAGGATCAGTTGCTATTGCCGCATTCAATGATATAGACTCATTCAGAAAAGTGATTAGAGAGAAACAGGGGAAGGTGGCAGCAGTAATCGTGGAGCCGGTCATGGGAAATGCTGGGGTTATACTTCCCGAAAGGGGGTTTCTTGCAGATCTGCGGGAGCTAACTTCAGAAAATGATATACTGCTTATTTTTGATGAGGTAATTACAGGATTCAGGTTCCACTATGGCGCATATCATACGCAGATTGGTGTCACACCTGATCTTATAACTCTGGGAAAGATCATTGGAGGAGGTTTGCCAATCGGTGCATTCGGCGGCAGTGCGGATATAATGAATCAGGTCTCTCCGGAAGGCAAAACATATGTTTCCGGCACTTTTTCCGCAAATGTATTATCCATGCTTGGAGGAATAGAGACACTTCGCGTTCTTAAGGAGGCAGATTATTCATCCCTTACAAAAATGATAGGAAAAATGAGCTCTGAATTATCCAGCGTAATAGAAAGATACGTTCAGTGCAGCGTAAATCATATCGGAACAATGTTCCAGATTTTCTTCAACCGACGGGAGGTAAGGAATTATTCTGATGCAATAGGTTCAGATCAGAAGCAATTCCTTCGCTATTTCAGGTTTGCACTTGATTCAGGCATTTACATGCCGCCCAGCACCTTTGAAACAAATTTCGTGAGTTTCGCGCACACAGAAGAAGACATGGGCAGGCTGATTTCCATGACGGAGGAGTTCTTCAAGCAATGACACGAATAAGGGTAGGCACCCGGGGCAGTAAACTGGCACTTATTCAAGCCAGAATGGTGACAGATCTTCTCAAAAGTTCTGGAATTGAAACCGAAATAATAGAGGTGGAAACAGCAGGGGACATCAATAAGGACGCTCCGATTTACGAGATGGGTGGAACTGGCGTTTTTGTATCTGCACTTAATAGACAGATAGTTGAGGGGAAAATCGATATAGCTGTGCACAGTGCCAAAGACATTCCGACGGTAATTCCAGAGGAAGTTGAAATAGCCGGTGCATTGAGACGAGGAGCAGTGGGGGATGTCCTTATTTCTAAAACTCCACTGGACAAGTTGAGACCAGGATCTGTGGTAGGAACGTCCAGTCTGAGAAGGATTCATGAAATTAAGTTTTTCAGGCCGGATCTGTCAGTTAAGAGTATAAGAGGCAATATAGAGACGAGAATCCAGAAATACATGGATGGACAGTATGATGCTGTCATGATGGCAAAAGCTGCTTATGACCGGCTTAATTTGAAGGAAAATGCATATACGCTGGATGTTCGCTCCTTCCCACCGGCTGCAAACCAGGGAATAATAGCAATCACCGCAACCCGTGGATCAGCGCATTCTTCCATGTTGAGGAAGATATCTGATCATGTTGCACTTACAGAGCTTTTTCTGGAACGTTCCGTTCTTTCCGAACTTGGACTCTCGTGCAACGACCCAGTTGCTGTTCTTGCAAGAGGAGACCAACCCGCAAGCCTCTTCGTCAGGATATATTCACTTGCAGGAAGAGAATACAGGGACTTTGAATCTTCTGTCATGAATGATGAAGATGCTTCGGAATTTGCCCGTAGCTTAAGAAAGAAAATACCGGAGACCTTTGGATATAGATGGAAAAAAGAAACTTCCTGATCACAACTCGACCTGCAGAAAAGAACAGGGAAACGGCAAACGCTTCCTGTTTTGAAATAAAGAACGTACCGTTGACAAGGATAGTGGGAAACGCTAATCCCAGGACGCTAAGAGACCAGATTGAGAAATATTCTCCAGATTTCGTTGTCCTTACAAGCAGCATCGGATCTGAAATATTCTTGAAGGCTGCGATACCGGGTAGTTTCAAGATAATGTGCATCGGAAAGAGAACTGCTGAGCCTTTTTTGCGGTCAGGACTGGAAGTGCTTGTCCCAATTGAACAGAACTCTTCAGGATTGATCGAACTGATCTCTCTGCAATCGCGAAAAGAATCGCGTATTGCCCTCTGCAGGAGTAAACAGCATAACACAATCCTAGATGAATACCTCGCTTCTGAAGGCTATAATTACAGGTGTTTCGATCTTTATGAAATAGAAGAATTGCATTCCACCGATCTTGAAGAAATGCTGTTTAAGAAAGAATGCAAAGGCTTAATTCTCACTTCTTCAATGGAAGCCGTTAGTCTTGCGCATCTGTTAGGCAATGATATTCACTCAAAAGAATTCAGGGGCAAGACGATATTCTGCATCGGCAAGCCCACCTATGAAACTGCCACAAGACAGGGTTTTGATTGCGAAATTCTTAACAACGAAGGCGATGTTGAGGCAATCATTGAGGAAATAAGCGAAAAACACTGTAATAGCGGGGAATGGATTTGAACCATTGATCTACGGGTTATGAGCCCGTCGGGATTTCCTAACTACCCTACCCCGCTTTTCTACTGTATCTGAAAGGAATATAAGGTTCTTGCCTGTAATGCGCCAGTAAATGTATCAGAAATCATTCTGCGCTTTACATGGAAATGATCTCTTTTGCAGCCCCTTTGCAGAACAAAAATGAGAAGCTACTTGAAGGATTCTTCAAGTTTCTTTAGCTTGATGTTCCTTACCTGTTTTTCGAGATACTGATAGACAGTTCTCTGCTTGCTGCCCGAAATAAGACGCATAACTGCCTCTTTACCATACTCAATGGAGATATAATCACCTATGATTGATACAGTGTCGCCAAAAATTGATATGTGTGTTGAGGTCATCTCCTCTATGATCTGCCTAGTTCTTCCGTTCCTACCAATAAGCCTGCCTTTGATTTCGCTTATTCTGTGACTACCTGGTCTAGCAAATTCCCTCAGTGAAATTATGTATAGAGTATAATCTTCCTCAAAGAGCAGGAAAGCTTTTTCTGGGCTGAATCCCCTTCCAATTGCCTGAATGACGGACGCTGTGAGTGTTGCCTTGAGGGCATCATCCTTCTGGATTATAGATACCTCTCCTTCTTCCGAATCGATTCGGAGACTGACATGACCCTTCTCTTCTATTTCCCTCCGGGTGGTGCCATTCCTGCCTATGACCGCGGCAATCCTTTCCTTAGGAATTCTCCTAGTTCCAGCTATCATTCAACCTCCCCAGTAACGAAGGAAAGGAGATCGTTAACATTACATTTAATTTCTTTCTTGTTAAAGAAATTACAAACATTTTTTACATCCCTCTCCAAGAATATCGTGGCTGAAGGATGCTCTATGCTGACAGATTGGCCGAAATCTATCATATAGACCTTCCCGCGATAAATAAGCATATTATATTCACTGAGATCGGCATGTACAAGCTCTGCCTTTGTGTAAAGCAGACGCATGCTTTCCCTGACTTGGGAAAATGCATTTGCCATATCTATGGTTGATTTCCGAAGTTCCGGTGCAGGAGAGGCCCTGGTTCCCAAATATTGCATCACAATAATATTCTGATGGAAGCCTATTGGCATGGGGACATTTATGTGGCATTCCCTAGCGGTCTTGAGGTTGACGTATTCTTTTCTTGCCCAGAGATAAACGATTCGTGATCGGTCTTTCTTTTCATGCTCAAATCTTCTATCTCCCTGTACATACATATAGAGATTGGAGAACCTTAGTGTGGACATTTTAAAAATCTTCACTACAATTGGTTTCTTTTTACTGTAAGCCTTGAAGACGATGCTCTCCTTACCCGACATTATCGGGTAATCCAGGTAGTCTATGTCGAATTTCTTCATGCTCTCGAATACTGCCTTTAAAGTCCTCAAATCAAAAACGATATCCTGGGTCTTTCTACCGGGATCTTCGGTGCGAAGGAATTCCTTGGAAAAAATTAGCTGTTCAAGTGCTGAACGATCTTCTGCTGTCATTTGAACATGTCTATGACTTCGGGTAGAATCCTGTTTCTGCTGAGGTAACCTGCCTGTGTTTGAGTGTATCTGTAAACTACGTCTGCCCTGTCTTTCTGGAATTCCCATGGTTTGACTATAACAAGATCTCCCTCACGAATCCACATTCTCTTCTTCATCTTGCCAGGGATTCTTGAGTTTCGCGTAAACCCGTCCTCGCACATTACGCTTAATCGTGATGCACCCGATAGCTTCTCAACTAACCCGAACATCTCCCCTTTCTTCCTGTTAGGAAGAATTACCCGAATATTTTCTGGATTCTCATCGTCTGGTTGGTTGAAGCTCATTATTTCGTGATGGATATTATATCAATGGATATAAAGAGACATGTTATAAAGTGCGTAGAGCAGATTATCTGCGTATCAAAGGACCGGCATTATTCACGATAAACATTAACTCAGACATCTGGATGATTCTTTTTGAACAAAAATTGATTGATTTTAATATCAAAGTAAACACTTAATTCATAAAAAATTATGAAAAATAAAATCTGAGTATATATCTAAAAACATGAAAAGCTGATTATTGCTTGATTGCGAGATTACGAATATTGAAGAACCTCTGAACGGTATCCCTGAATAGCTTGATGTTTCTTCCTTCTTTTCCGATTGCCTTGCCTATCTCCATTGGGTCTACGGATACCAGAACATCTGTAGTCCCTTCTTTCCAGTTGACCTGGATTTCCTTCACTCCGAGACGGAAGAAAATGTTTCTGACAAAATTGATGAGATCATGTGATGCCTCGGCAACAAGAATGTGCTTGTTCGTCTTCTGCTTGAGCTCAGACACGAATGATGGGTTGCGCTTGAAGAGCTCAGCCATCTTTTTCTCACCTACGATGAAGACGATCATATCCTCGTTTTCCAGGCATTCTTTGAGCTCTGTATGGGCTATCTTTTCAAATATTGCAATATAGCCCATTATCTTGTTATCTACGACGATGTCTTTCATTTTACCATTCAGTTTCCTTTACGGTATACGAGATTTACTGAGCCCGTTCCTAAGGTGATGGGTTGACCAACAATGATGTTCTCCGCAACGCCAGTCAACGGATCAATCTCTCCTGATATTCCTGCATGTAGAAGGTGTTTTGTCGTTATTTCGAAAGCAGCCCTTGCCAGTACGCTGCTCTTCTTGCCTGAGATTCCCTGCCTGCCAACTGCTCTCACCTGACCTGTTAGCGTCATCATGTCAGATACGAGCATGAGGTGCCTCTGGTCAACTTCAAGACCCTGCTCCTGCAAAGTCCTGAGGGCCTCCTGAAATACAGCGTTCCTTGCGGCTTCGATTCCAAGCACCTCGTATATCTCACTTATGTCGTTTGTGAATGTCCTGTTTGTATCTATTTCATCGATGTCCAGAACCCCTCTAAGGTTTGATCCCTGCGTATATATTACCCAGTCCTTAGATGGTTCCAATCTTGCCATTGCCCTCTTTATACCTGGAACACCTTTTATTGTGAGGGATTTTAGCTGTTCCTGCAGCTGGTAGAGTTTCTTGAATGATTCCTGTACCGGCTTAACGACAATACCGGCAGACTTCTTCCCTTCCTCAATGTTAAGAACCTTGCCTTTTAGCTTTGTAAGCGAATTTATCAGATCGTCCTGCGTGATGAGTCTCTCCGCCATTCTGTTCTTTATTGGTATTATGGCAACTGACATATTCACAGTATCAGTTTCTATATCGCATACGTCAAGAAGCGCTGTGTTTTCAATCAGCTTGATAACGCTCTCAACAGCTTCCCTTGAATCCTGAAATTCAGGTTTAAGATAGATAGTCATGGATGGCGTGCTTGGCGTCCTCCTGGCATCAACGATCTCAATGAGCCTTGGTAGACCAAGTGTTACATTCATTTCCCTGACACCAGCAAAGTGGAAAGTCCTCATGGTCATCTGTGTGCCTGGTTCTCCGATGCTCTGGGCAGCGACTATGCCCACCGCTTCATAAGGATCTATCTGTTTCTTGCTGACTTCTTCATCAACTCTTTTCAGGACTGATTTTATCTCTTTCTCTGGGAAGCCCTTAATCTTTAGCACCAGATCCCTGACAACCGAGTAGGGCAAGGTTATTCCCATATCCTTTGCCTTTTCGATGACCTTACGCTCTTCTGCACTTATGATACCTTCAAGCGACTCTTTTTCCGTAATCTTCATGGAGAGGCGCTCGCCAACTGCAAAAGTCTTGAGTCCCTCAGATGGAAGAGAGAATTCGGAAAGCGGTATCGGGGATATCTCCTGTATGCTCTCTATCTTCAGGACAGCCTTTAGACCCTCCTTCTTCTTCCTTATTACGTTTTTTTGCTTCTTGAGTGGTTCCGCTGAGCTTATAATAATCTTGTATCTTGCGGCCTTCATGTCGGTGGCAATGTATCCCTCTTTCGGCACTTCTTCTGGCAGGTTAAAATCGACGCCGTAGAGGCACGGGATCCCGGCACTAATGGCCTCTACATTCTTCTTGCTGTCTTTCCAGAGGATTACGTTCATTGCTTCACCTCCTGTTTCTCATCCATGAGTATGAAATCCATGTCGACTGTTTTACCATGATCGCTCTTCGTTGGATCAACACCGTCTTCGCCATACTTAAACTGCACAATCTCGCCGACTGTGTCCTCGACTCTCCTGTTCTCGTCGACCTTGAGATCCTCGAATGCATTAATCAATCTTCTCTGCATGTAACCGGAACGCGATGTCCTCACGGCTATATCGACAAGACCCTCCCGTCCTCCAATACTGTGGAAGAAGTACTCAAGCGGCTCCAGTCCCTTCTTGTAAGAGGACTGAACGAAACCTCTTGCGTATGCACCCATGTCGCCCTTTCTGAAGTGAGGCAGGGTCCTTCCGCTGTAACCCCTGTTAATTCTACCACCTCTGACAGACTGCTGTCCTACCATTCCTGCGACTTCGGATATGTTCAGCATCTTTGCCCTTGCTCCAGATCTAGCCATAATGACGGATGGATTGTTCAGACCAAGGTACGCACTAGCAATCTTACCGGATTCGTCACGAACCTGACCCGTCAGTCCAAGAATCTCCATCTCAAGGGTTTCTTCAAGAGATCTTCCTGGCATTGATTCGAGCAACCCATGGTTATAGCTCTCAATTACCTTGTTGATCTTATCGACTACCTCCACGGATATCTCTGATATCTGGGATACCGCATTTTCAGGTATGTCATAGTCTGCAATGCCTGTTGAAAAACCCCTACTGCTTATGAATCCTACTGCGAGTCTAGTCATGCGGTCAATGAATTTTGAGCTTTCCTGAGCTCCGAACTTCCTGAATATCTTGTCAATTATGATCCCCGAGAAGGGACCAATAGCGGATTCATCAATTGTTCCTGTAGTCATCTTTCCGTTTATAATGAGAACGTCCTTATCCTCGGGCCTGTCCTCATATTCGCAGCGATCCTTGGCACCAGAGCAGAGTTTGCTTCTGAACTTCACATTCAGCCCTTCCGGGAGAATACTTGAAAAGATCGTCCTTCCTCTGTAGTATTTCTTTCCATCTATTATTTCAGGTTCTGGCATCCTTGGATCGGGCACATAGCTCATAATATGCATTGTCTCCTCTTCTGTGAAAAGAGGATTAAGATGCGTCAGAAGGAAAAGCGAAGTGATATGATCATGTATACCACCGATAATGGGACCGCCGAACCTTGGGGACATTATCTGCTCCTGGACTTTCATTATAATCCTTGCCTCGGCCCGTGCCTCCTCCTTCTGCAGTATATGAAGATTCATCTCGTCGCCATCGAAGTCCGCGTTATACGGAGTGCAAACAGCAAGGTTAAACCTGAAAGTCTGCCCGGAAAGAATTCTGACGGTGTGGCCCATCATCGACATTCTATGCAGGGAAGGCTGTCTGTTGAACAGAACGATGTCTCCTTCCATGAGCTGCCTCTCAACTGTCCATCCCACCTCAATCCTTTTGGAGCTTTCCTCAGCGTTCTGCACCGTAACTTTCATTCTTCGTCCGTCGGGCCTGATAATGTAGTTCACCCCTGGCAGGTATCTGCCAAGTTCATCTCTCGGCTCCGGACCGTGCTTGACGATCTCCCTGATATTTTCGAGATTGAAGATATTGATCATCACAGGTACAGTCAATTCACGTGCCGCCTTCTCAGGAACACCGATTTCATTTATTGAAAGGAAGGGTTCCGGCGATATCACTGTTCTTGCAGAAAAGTTGACCCTCTTGCCCGATAGGTTCGACCTGAATCTGCCCTCTTTCCCTTTCAATCTCTGTGCAAGCGTTTTCAGGGCTCTCCCTGACCTGTGCCTTGCAGGGGGTATGCCTGCTGTCTGATTGTCAAAATATGTCGTTACATGGAACTGCAGCAGGTCCCAGAGATCTTCTATGATCAACTGTGGAGATCCGTTATCTCTGCTTTCGCGGAGACGCTGACTTATCCTTATGATATCAACAAGTTTGTGCGTAAGATCGTCTTCGCTTCTCTCTCCTGTTTCAAGGGTTATGGATGGCCTTACGTTAATGGGTGGAACAGGCAAAACTGTCAGTACCATCCATTCTGGTCTTGCAACCTCGTAGTTCATTCCGAAAAGGAAAAGTTCCTCGTTAGGTATCTTTTCAAGTCTTTCCCTTATCTCTTTAGGAGTTATCTTGATCTGTTCTTCCCTGAATGTGGTGGGCTTGTCAAGGAATACTTTCTTCTGCTGCGCACCGCAGTGCGGACAGATAGGGGTAGATGATGCTTCCTCTACGTATTTCTTGGATGCAACTGAAAGAGCGTCAGGATCGCTTGTGGTGCTTTCGATCTCCTTTACCCGTGCCCTGAATTCTTCAAGTCTTTCAGGAACCAGCTTTACTCTGCCGCATGTTCCGCAGGCCGCATCCAGGAATGTCTTGATCTCTTTTATGAATCCAACATGCACGACGGGCATTGCAAGCTCAATATGCCCGAAGTGACCCGGGCATTCGTCGACCTTTCCTCCGCAGGTTGCGCATTTCAAGCCCGGTTCTATAACACCGAGGTGAAGGTCCATCAAACCTCTCTCGATCGGGTATCCGTCATCGTCGTATGTATCAGCGGTGATGACCTTGATCTGGGACATCTTTCTGATTTCCTCTGGAGACAGCAGCGCAAAATTTATGGAAAAAATTCTTTTTGATATACCCTCATTCATTTTAAATCACCCAAGATAAGACGCATCATTACACCCATAGAAGAAAGCTCATCCCTCATCAGCTTGAAAGCATAGCTGGTCTCAACCGGATGGATATTTCCAGTGTTACCGCACACCGGGCATTTGAGTGTTCCTTTCCTCCTGTCATAAATTGCAAGATGCCCGCATTTTGGATTTCCACATATGTAGAGAATGGTCCCATCGCTCTGGTCCAGCAGCCTGTCCTTGATGACCATTGCGGCTCCATGTGCAATCAGTGTATCCCGCTCCATTTCTCCGAATCTGAGACCACCCTGCCTGGATCTTCCCTCTGTAGGCTGTCTTGTGAGTATCTGCACTGGTCCCCTCGATCTGGCATGGAATTTGCCTGCTACCATATGATGCAGCTTCTGGTAATAGATGACACCTGTAAAGATATCAGCCTTGAATTTTGTTCCAAGAATGCCGTCGTACATGACCTCGGTCGAGGATCTCCTGAATCCATATTTCTCGAGACCATCCCTAAGCCCTCTTTCCGGTTCTCCTGAAAAAATGGTACCGTCTATAGTCGATCCCTTCATGGAAGCAACCTTCCCACCGATCATTTCCAATATGTGACCAACAGTCATCCTGGACGGGATAGCGTGCGGATTGATGATAATATCCGGAATGATTCCGTCTTCTGTGAACGGAAGATCTTCCTGTGGCACTACAGCACCTATTACGCCTTTCTGGCCGTGTCTTGAGGCAAACTTGTCGCCAAGTTCAGGGATCCTTTCGCTCCTGACCTTTATCTTTACGACTTTGCTGTTGCTTTCTGATACCGTCAGGATGACGTTATCAATATACCCCTGTTCATTTGGTCTCATGGTTATAGAGGATTCACGTCTGCGCTGTGGTCCGAGCTTGTCGCCACCTTCCTCCAGAAATCTCGGAGGGGAAGTCTTTCCAACAAGCACGTCTGAACCCTGAACGTAAGATTCAGGATATATGATGCCTTCCTCGTCCAGGTTCTTGTAATATTCCTCTGCCCTTGCTCCAAGGACGTCGTGAGTGGGTATCTCGAATTTGTCTTCCTGTCCGCCAGGATACCTGCGCTCTTCTGCGCTGTAGGTCCTGAAGAATGAGCTCCTTCCAAGCCCGCGCTCTATCGCGGCCTTGTTGAATACAATTGCATCCTGGATATTGTAACCCTGGTATGAAAGGATTGCAACGACGAAGTTCTGGCCGGCAGGCTTCCTGTCATATTTGATGTAGTCCATTACTCTTGTCTTAACGAGAGGTGCCTGCGGATAGTGAAGCAGGTGCCCTCTTGTATCACTTCTTATCCTGAAGTTGGATGCATATAGCCCAATACTCTGCTTTGTCATAGCAGCGGCCATGGTTATCCTCGGTGAAGAGTTATGCTCTGGATATGGAATGACAGACGCAACAACGCCAAGAATAAGTGATGGATCGATTTCAAGATGTGTGTGATCTTTATTCAAGAGCTTTTTAGATGTAAATCTGGCGCCGCATTCACTGCATTCTATCTGCACGGTATCTCCATCAGTTTTACCAGGGTCGACCCATCCTACGATGTTCCTGTGCAGATAGGTTGAGCAGTTGGGGCATTTATCCGGGATTTCGTATGCGTAGATTGCGATCAAAAGGTTCTCTTCCTCCTCTGCATCGATCCACTCAATGTATCCGTGCTCCACTGCTTCGTTTATAGTGAATTCTCCGTTATCGATCTTCTTCAGCGTCTCTTTGTCGACTGTTACATCGGCATCCTTGACTGTCAGCAAAGGTCTTCTCAGTCTTCCCCTGTCACAGTTTATGATGACTTCATTGGTATCTGTATCATGCTTAACGTTGACTTCGCTTGAGAGGCGCCCCGCTCTTCTTTCCTTTCTTATAAGTGCGGTTAGGTTTGCAGGATTCTCATGATATCCCACAAAATCGCCGTTAACGTATACCCTGCCAAGCTTATTTCCGATCTCTGCCTCTTCCATAAGGTTGTTTGCGGCAAGGAGTTGCAAGACTGGTGCCTCGTCGATACCCTCGGTGACGTTGATGAGAAGGGCTGCATTCTTAACAAGTCCACAATTCTGTCCCTCTGGAGTTTCGTTAGGACAAATTCTGCCCCACTGCGTGGGGTGCAGATCGCGAGCCTCAAAGTGCGGCTGCGATCTCGTAAGCGGAGAAATTATTCTTCTTAGATGACTCAGGGTGCTCACGTTCGAGACCCTGTCAAGAAGCTGGGATATTCCGGTTCTTCCACTGTTCCAGCTTCCGGTTGACATTGCATGAAGGATCTTCTGTGTAAGAAGATCCTGTCTAATAGCCGGTCTCAAACGGATACCTTTCTTCCTGTTGAATGTTCTCTCCAGCTGATATTTCAGGTCCTTCATAACGGACTGGAATGCAGCCCTGAAGAGTTCCTCCATTAGATCGCCCGTAAGCTTGATCCTCTTGTTTGAAAGATGGTCTTTATCGTCCTCCTTCCTGATGCCAAGGTGCAGTTCCAGAAGCGATCTGGCCATTCTGCCGAGATATACTGCCTTCTTCATTCTGTCCTCAGGCATATCGCCCAGGTGTGGTAGCAGTGATTTGTCAAGCATCTGGGAGACCTTTTTCTCCCTGAATTCTTTTGCCTGTCCTGCCGCAAATCTCTTCTCAAGATACGAGATTGCATCTAGTGTGGTGTTTACGCCTGAAGGCGGAAGGTATTTTGGATCGTGTGCGTCCTCAATGTTTGAATATATAATTGGCTCCATGCCTCTTACTGATGCAATTGAATCGTGAATCCTGACATCCTTTTCCAGCCCAAGCGCTTTCATAAGTATTACGAGCGGAATTGTCCCAGCAACTGAAGGTATCGTAACGTTTATACCTCCATCTGCTTGCTTTTCCATGGAAGTGAGAGCCCTGAATCCCCCCCTCTGCGAAAAGACCTTGGCAACCTCTAGCATCGCATCATATTTTTCCTCGTGCTCAACAAGTATCTTGTTAGGTGCAAGATCCTCAAGCGAGACTATGGCGCGTTCTCCTCCGCCTATGATGAAATAACCTCCTGCATCATCCGGGTCCTCACCGACGTACTGCAATTTCTCCTTCCTGGTACCGTTGACTGGACCATTATTTTTCTCAATGTATGAATCAAGATTGCTTTCATGCAGAGTGCATACCTTCGATCTTACCATTACAGGAAGATCGCCAATTTTGATTGTTTCCGGCTCTTTCTCAACTCCATCCTCAAAAATCCTTACCTTCAGGTTAACGGGTGCCAGATAGTGAAGATCCCTTAACCTTGCTTCGTTTGGGGTTATCTGGTTGGATGCTCCTGAGGCTTCTTTGATCTCTGGTCTGTCTACCCAAATACTTGCGTCTGCCTGATTTTTGGCATTCCCCTTCTTCCTTGAAAAATAGATTTTGATGTCGCGACCGCCGGTCTTTGTTTTATCCAGAGTCATCATGCCGGGTTCGTCTTCATCAGTGACCTTGGTTTCGTCTACAACCTGCTGCATTACACTAGTTGGGTTATTTTTTGTTGCCACAAAATAGTTGAATGATTCGATTTGGTGATTTACAATACTTTCCGTTTTAAAAAATGCGTTAACAATCTCCTTCATCTAGAAACCTCTCTCACTACAACCCTATAATACCTTGAAATGCCAGCCGTAGGGCTCTTTCTTACGATTTCGATGATCCTTCCAGGCTCAATAGGACCATGGATTTCTTCTAAGGCTCTAACGGCAGGGTCACTCTTAATAATTTTGGGCAGCAGTTCCTTCGATATCCCCAATTCAGATAAAACTCTTTCCTCATTACCCTTCTCTACAAGATGGTGCTCAGGCACCATTTCATGGTGCAACACGTTGTATTTCGCCATTTTATCACATCCACCGCGGGCCCGGGGGGGTTCGAACCCCCGACCACCTGGTTAAAAGCCAGATGCTCTACCTGACTGAGCTACGGGCCCTAAACGATAGCGTTCTGGATTGATACTCAGAATATAAATATTAGTAATGCTATTTTTTATACTTTATTATCTTCAGTTATATGCGATCTTCTGACTTGTAATTTCTAAATGCGTGTTTATCCTGCAGATGGATGATTTTTGCTTAAATCATTTTTTACATTCGATGAGTATATTATTTTAATATCTGGCTTTCAATTTCGGCGTGAGTATTCATGAAAGTAAAGACGGACGGACAGACCAAAAATATCCTCGCAGTATGGATGGAAGATAACTGTGTCAGGATGATTGATCAGCGCAAGATTCCTGAAACAGTTGAGATTTATACTGCCAAAAATAGCGAAGACATTGCGTTTTCCATCAAGGATATGATAGTCAGGGGAGCTCCTGCTATAGGAGTTGCAGCAGCATATGGTCTCGCAATGGCAAAGAATGCAGGCGAAGATATGCAGAAGGCTATTGATTTAATTGGAAATACGAGACCAACAGCTTTCGATCTTTTCAAGGCCATATCTTATATGAAGGCTAATTCATTTGATTCTGGTGCAGCAAGAAGATATGCAAACGAGATCACTGGCAGATGCAAAAAAATCGGCGAAATAGGGAACGCACTAATAAAGCAGAACAGTAAGATATTGACCCATTGTAATGCAGGAGCGCTCGCAGTTGTTGACTGGGGAACCGCACTTGCACCTATGAGAATAGCAAATTCCGAAGGAAAAAAGATAACAGTTTTCGTTGATGAGACCAGGCCAAGGCTTCAGGGTGCAAGACTTACAGCCTGGGAACTGGGACAGGAGGGAATAGAGCATTACATTATTGCGGACAATGCCGCCGGATATTTCATGAAGAAGGGTGAGATAGACCTGGCCATAGTAGGCGCAGACAGGATAGCTGCTAATGGAGATTTTGCCAACAAGATCGGAACATATGAAAAGGCAGTATTGGCAAAAGAGAATGGAGTTCCTTTCTACGTGGCCGCCCCTGGAAGTACATTCGATTTCTCCCTTAAGACAGGCGATGCAATACCAATTGAGGAAAGAGGGGAAGAGGAGGTCTTGAACATCGGGGAAAAGCGTCTGGCACCGGAAATGTCAAGATCCAGAAACCCGGCTTTTGATGTTACCCCCAGCAAGTATGTTACCGCTTATATCACGGAATACGGGCTTTTCCAGCCGGACAACCTTCGAACGTTGAAGGCAAGAATGGATGCAGACCTTTTCATGCGTTAAATACATACGTTAACGTTCGGCCAGAAATTCATGAAGAATGTCCTTGCCACGTTCCCTTAGTTCCTGGTGGCGTTTCAGGAAGGCGTTGACACGCTCGATCAGCAGAGACTTCATTTCCCCACTAAGAAGAGAACCTGAAATATAGTCATCATGGATCTTTTTGAGCTTAGCATCGTCTGGTTCGAACATTATTTTTAACCATTGAAAGCTCACGTCGATGTCTGGATTGCCACCAAGTTTTCTGTGTTCTTCCACTGACGTTCTTCCTCCTGAGAAGGCATATTTGTTTATCTTCTTCCTGACCACGCTTTCACTATCGGTGACAAAGATGGCATTATTGGGATCAGAAGAGCTCATCTTTCCATCAACCCCTGAAAGTGGGGGAATGAAAATGCTCATGATGCTGGCAGGCTTAAGGTAGCCAAGTCTTGGAAGAACATCTCTTGCTATCCTGAAGTGCGGATCCTGGTCGATCCCATACGGGATCAGGCATGGTATATTCCTACCTGCCCGCACGCTTTCTATCATTGCGGGAACAGCCTGTATGCTTGTGTAAAAAATCATACCTATGTTGGCTGATGTGTCAAATCCAAAGGTTGCCTTGACTGTAGAGAATGTGATCTTCTTGGCAATCCTAATAGCCTGTGGGTATAGCATGCTCGACCTGTCTGTATCAATGATAATTTCCGTAAGTTTTGGATCAAATCCAAGAGCCACAATATCCAGAGCGTTATCAAGAGCAAGTGAATGCGTCTTATCCAGGTCAAGGTTTTCGTTGAACAGGAATTTCTCGTCGTCAGTAAGCTGAAATATCAGCTTTGAGTGAAACTTATCCTGAAGCCATTTTGTGAAAATCCATGGGACTAGATGCCCAATATGAGTATGATCTGAAGGTCCCCTTCCTGTGTAAAGATAGAACTTTTCTCCTCCCTTGACCTGCTGGAGAAGCCAACCAAGGTCCCTGTGTGTGAAGAAAATCCCCCTTCTGAGCATGAAATGAACTTCACCGCCTGTAAGACTGGCAAGTGATTTGATTATATTCTGATCGATTGGTTCAGTGCCAAACTTCGTCATAATTTTATCATAATCAACCCTTCCTGAAACTTCCCAGGGAGTCATTTTCGAGTTTTCAGAATCATTCATATTTGTTGTTCCTTGCCGCCAGTTATCAGGACGTAATAGAAAAAATATACCTTACAAATCTAAAACAGCACCAAAAATAATTGGAAAGTGATGACAGCGACCCCCATTTCCCATCCCCTCGCGGAAGACAGTACGCGTGAAGGGCACAGTGAGCTTTACCGTCGGGTTCGGAATGAGACCGGGTGTTACCCCACTGTTATGGCCGTCACCGGACCCAGATTGATTGTCTATATATAATCCTGATCATCATCCAATGGAAGTCTTTCTAATTCCTCTTACATCTTCTTAAGCAGATTTGTAAGGTCTATTGAAAGAACATTGAGCGGCCGGAGAATTCAAAATTAACATGCAATTTGATATGATGACTGCATATTTCGACTATTACAAGTCAATTTCAATTTTTAACTGTTTTTTATGATAGAATTTTTATACTGTATGTTATTAGGTAATGGAAGTAGGAGGCTCCACATAGTGCTTAATGATTACTTATTGACCGTATTCCGGTCTTTTTTCAGGCAGAATTATGGCAATTCTCTTATAATAAAGGGTAAACCTGGGGCCGGTAAAACTTCCTTTGCACTTGAACTATTGAACGTAGTTAGAGATGAGGTTCCCATTCATTATATTTCTACGAGGGCATCAGAAGATCCCCTATTACTCAAGTTCCCCTGGCTTCAGGAAATATCTTCCGGCAAGAGGAGCAGAAACAGGGAAACCGAGAGAATGTCAGAAGCATCCAAGGTCAACCTTGAGAATCTGGAAAAAATGATAGAGGAAGGGCGCCTTGCAAATGGCAGTCATGGGGATATTCAAACCGGTCTGGTGATGAATGTGGAGGAACTTCTCCCTGAACTTGAATATCTTTATTCTTTTGTAGATAAGAATCTTTCTAGGAATCCTATCATTGTAATTGATTCAATTGAAGCACTTTCCGAGAAGTACGATCTCGATTCATCGCTTCTCTTTTCTATAATACAAAAAGATCTTGTGGAGGCTTCTGGAGCAAACGTAATAGTTGTTATGGAAAGCGACGGCCAGAACAAGCTGGACTATTATTCAGACGGAGTGGTTGCAATGACATATGAACTCCCGAATAACTTCCTGATCAGGAATGTAAAGATAGAGAAATTGAGGGGGATTTCAATTGGATCAAGCCCGATCTACATATACTCACTGGACGAGGGCCGATTCCACTCTTTCAACAGGGACAAGATCACATACCCTTCAACCAAGATTACGAGCCCATCTACAGATATAATGAGCCAGGTGGAAGTCCCTTTCGGTAATAATGATTTCAATAGTATTCTTGAAGTCAACAATGGAGGCATCCCCGTGGGATCTGTCGTTGTTGTGCACAGAAAGGGAAAATCAACTTCCGTCGATAAGTATGTGAACCTGCTGAAGAACAATCTGATTAAACAGACTATATCCCAGAGTCGCGGTGTTATTGATATAAGTTCTTCAAACTACGAATCCTCCAGGATACTATCGCAGTGTCTAGAACCAGAATGGATGACTCACTACATCACTGCGGAGAAATCAGACAGACAGAGTCCTTATATCATCAACCTTGGAGGAAAGAGTATGGTTGAGGATTTTCCAACTGAAGTCATTGACTTTTACCTTTCATCCTCACAGAAACCTAACGTGTATATATTCTCCACTGATTTTCTGGAATTTGTATATGGTTCGACATTTTATGGTGATCTCGCCACACTCATAAACAGCCTGCGTTCAAATGGAATTATTTTCATTATCGCCGATGACGACGAATTTGAGAAGATCCTGCACTTTGGAACCTATGTTATACACATTTCCGATAATTATGGTTACGTTACTGTGAATTCTAGTCCCTCTGAACTTTATCTCTGCAGCATTGAAAATGATCAGGAAGGCTGGCCCTCGATAAAGCTTTCAATCATGGTATAATACTTATACTGTTTATACCGGCATCCTTGATTCTGACTATGTTTTCATCGAACTCTTCTTCTTCAGTGTAGACCCGCGTCAGTATCCTCAATAGATGCTGCATCGTCTCAGTTATTCCTAATTGCCTGTCATTGTAATTATAGACAATTGTGACTTTCAGCCTGTTACCAGAAAGATCATAGGTGACTTTGCCTTTTTCCCTTTCATCTGTCTGAATGGATTGAATAAATCTTTCCCCTCCATTGCTCATTTCGCTCTTTATCATCTCCTGCAGTCTTGAACTCAGTAAAACTTCTCCACTTGCAGTCAGTTGGTACATACTCTATCGAAAAAGCAGAGTAAGATTTAACTCATTGCTTGACCTAACGACCATGTGTTTCCTACAGAGAGGATGCGAAGACTGCGAAAGAGCGAATCAATGCGCGATCTGGTATCTGAAACACAGATCAGCAAACAAAAGCTCATAATGCCTGTTTTTGTGGACGAAAATCTGAAGGAACCCAAGAAAATAGACACGATGCCAGGGATTCTTCGCCTTCCTCTGGGAGCTCTTGAGGAGTATTTTGGCAGACTTGAAGATCTTGGCCTTCGGTCTGTGCTGCTCTTTGGGATTCCAAAATCAAAGGATCCTGCGGGAACCTCGGCATATGATCCCGAAGGAGTGGTTCAGAAAGCTCTTCATATATGCGATGAATCATCAAGGCTCATAAGCATCGCTGATCTCTGCCTGTGCGAATATACCGATCATGGCCACTGCGGTTTGATCCAGAACGGAAAAGTGGACAATGATTCCACACTAGAAACATATGGAAAAATTGCGACATCTTATGCAGAAGCTGGGGCTGATATGGTTGCTCCAAGCGGCATGATGGATGGACAGGTTGCTGCCATAAGATCCGCACTCGATGCCGCGAATTTCAGGGATACGGTAATAATGGCTTACAGTGCAAAATATTCCTCATACCTTTACGGGCCATTCCGGGATGCTGCTGAATCAACCCCGAAATTCAGTGACCGCAAATCTTATCAGATGGATTTCAGGAATTCGAGGGAAGCCCTCAGGGAGGTTGAGTTGGATGAAGTTGAGGGAGCAGATATTGTTATGGTCAAACCGGGTCTCTTCTATCTTGATATTGTAAGTCAAGTCCGAAAGATGACAAAGAAGCCGCTGGCTGTATACAGTGTCAGTGCGGAATACACCATGATAAAAAACGCTGTAGATCTGGCTTTGGCACAGAAGGAGATTATCAATGAGGCAATTTATGCTCCATTTCGGGCAGGTGCAGACATGCTGATCACTTATTTTGCAGAGTTTTACGCTGAGAATTTTTAAAGAAACTCGCATAAATATAATTACGTTGATTCGAAAATATTGTTTTCCTTGCGTCTTTCACAATGGTTATCTACTTTTATGGGATGGCCGGGTTAGGTGAACTAAAAATGGCAGTATATTTGGGAATGAAGGCTCCAGAATTTACCGTGAACACAACAAAAGGTCCATTGGTTTTCTCGTCGCTGAAGGGAAAGTGGGTTCTCCTGTTTTCGCACCCTGCGGATTTTACCCCGGTGTGCACTACAGAGTTCCTTGCTTTCACTGAAAGATATGAAGATTTCAAGAAGCTTGGTGTAGAACTGATCGGGCTCAGTGTTGACAGTATTTACAGTCACATTGCATGGATGAGGGATATTAAGGAGCATTATGGTGTAGAGATTCCATTTCCCGTGATTGCTGATATTGACAAAGAAGTTGCCAAGGCATACAACCTGTTTGATGAAAAATCCGGTGTGACTGTCAGGGGAGTTTTCATCATCGATCCGAACCAGGTCGTTAGATGGATGATATATTATCCTGCAGAGACTGGAAGGAACATGGATGAAATCTTAAGGGTAGTTAAGGCACTCCAGTTTAACTGGGACAAGAAACTTGCTACGCCAGCTAACTGGAAGCCAGGAGAAGCTGGAATTGCAGCAGCTCCTCTGAACCTCGAAGACAGCTTCCAGAGAGATAAGGAAGGCGCTGAGCGCTGGTATCTTAAGAGAGTGAAAGCATAAGCTGCAGTCCTTTCAATGACTGAATGCATAATGTACAACGTGGTACTGGGTGATTTCCACCCGTCCACAATTTGCGTTGAGAGATCAGGATTTCCGAAATCGCTTGACGGACTTCTTTCGTTAACTGACCCTGAATACGCCGATGAGAGTCTTAAGGAATACATCGAAGAATATGCCAGAACCGATGAGATAATGCCACAGGACAAAACCATTGGATTTGTCGTGTTTAATCTCCAGAAAAGAATTGTTTCTGTTTCACTTAGCTCTTTAAATGAGGCAGAGGATTCTGCACTTAAGAAACTTCGGGAAAAAATGGAAGCGATTGGTTTCGTTTTCGAACTCGATGCCCCTTCTCTTTGAGATGCGTAGTCAATGATTCATATGATAAGATGAATCTAAAAGTTAAATAGTTCCTTTTGATTGCTATTTTATGTTTGATTCCCCAATAGAGTGGGCAATCGTTGTACTCGTAATCCTTGTGCTTTTTGGCACCAAGAAACTTCCTGAGTTTGCCAGGAATGTTGGCAGGGCGTCTGGAGAGTTCACCAGGGGAAAGATGGAGATCGAAAGAGAAATCAGAGCAGCTGCAAATCCAGCTTCGCCGAGTTCCTCAGGGAATGAAAGTGTAGTTAATGCAGCAAGAGCACTGGGTATAGATACTTCCAACAAGGATGAGACTGTTCTCAGAAGAGAGATCTCTGATAAACTCAAGACCTCCTGATGGATACCGAGGGCTACGTAAGGATATTCCTAAATCACCTGGATGAGTTGAGGCGCCGCGTTATCAATATATTGAAAACATTCGCGCTTTTTTTTATAATTTTTCTAATATTTGATATCAGGTATGTGACTTTCTTTGGTTTTCATTTTCCCTTTCTCTACCCAGATATATACAGGAATATAGGAGCTCAGTTTTTAGCTGCTATTGAAGCGCATGTTCTGCCAGCGGGGTACAATGTTTTAACCCTGAATCCCACAGATGGCGTTGTGGCAGATTTCTACAGCTGCATGTTTCTTGCAATCGTATTTTCCATACCCGTCATTGTGGACCAGATAGCAAAGTTCCTGACGCCGGGTCTGAAGAAAAAAGAGCTCCAGGCACTAAAATCAGTTGTTGTTCCCGGATCAGTGCTTTTTTTTGCAGGATCGTTTGTAGGCATCTGGATATTTTTGCCTGAGCTTTTCCGTATTTTCCTTAACTATGATGTTGGGCTGGGTGTTCAGCCATACCTCAGCATCAGATCCTTTGTAAATTTTGTACTGATCTATGTACTAGGTTTCGGGTTGTCCTTCGAGGTTCCGGTATTCATGGTTATGCTTAGCAGGTTTGGCATAGTCACCGCGGAATACTGGGCAAGCAAATGGAGGTATGCAGTTGTCGGTGCACTGATATTTGGTCTTATATTTTCACCCGGGGTGACCGGCTTCACAATGATGGCTCTTGCAATACCTATTATTATCCTGTACTTTGGTGGAATTTACTTCGCGAGAAGGGCAGAAAGAAAGGTAGCAGAGGAGCAGGCAGTGGCAGTTGACGCCTAATACATCGTCAGGTTGAATTTTCTATCTATTTCCTCGTAACTTTTCCTGTCGCTGGTGCCAAGGATACTGGACATCTTTGCCATTTGAGCAGCGTCTGATTGGTCATATTCTTCCCTGCCGAGCGCAATTCTTTTGAGATCTTCTCTGAAGTACACTGTTTCACCATGCTTTTTGAGGCAGTGTATGCATTCTGCAACCTCGTCCTCGTCGTCCTTCATTTTGGCGAAACAGTCCTTATAACTCATAGGTCACCACACCTCTTTGCATCAAAAGCAGGCATCCTTACGTTATACCTGTCAAGCATTATACGCAAATAAAATGCAAGATTTGACAGATATTCCCTTGCAGCATCTTCCTCGAACTGGGAGAAGCCACAACTCCCGATCGGCGACGCAAGAGAGGAAAGCGATTCGATTGAATCCTTGCCGGAGAGGATGTTTTTGAATTGAGTGAGGAATTCAACAGCGATTTTGTATTTATTCTCGTGTGTTAAAGAGTATTTAAATCTGTACTTTTCAATGCGCTTCTCTATTCTGGACCATGCATCGCTAATCTCTCCTGAAAGGATTGCTGATCTTATTATTTCCAAATCAGTGAGTATGTTCATCTATATCCCCCCGAAAACTCCTGCCGCGAACGGCAATAAAGTGAAGAAAAGCCCAAAAACAAAGAACAAGACAACAACTACTGCAGCAGAGAAATAAACCGGTACCTTGTTGGAAACTGAAAGATCGAAACTGCTATCCTCACTACCTTCCTTCCAGTACATGAACATCATGACTCTGAAATAGTAGAACACGGAAATTGCACTGTTAAGTATCGCAACAACTGCCAGCCACCAGAGACCTCCCTGAACGAGAGATAAGAATAAGAAGAATTTGGCAAGGAATCCTCCGGTCAAGGGTATACCCGCAAGCGAAAGCAGAATGATGGAGAAGGCAAGAGCCACTCCGGGAGATTTTTTGGCCAGCCCGGATATATCATCCATAGTTGGTCTTTCCTTCTTTATAACGTTCATTGTAAGGAAAGCACCACCCTTCATGAAAATATATACCAGAGAATAGAGCATGCCTGCCGCGATCGCATAACTCGTTGCCTGGCTTCCGGGTGCAAAACCAGCAACTGCAAAGACGAGAATAAGATAACCAGCCTGCGCAACACTCGAATAGGCGAGAAGCCTCTTAAGGTTGTTCTGGGATAGTGCAGCGACGTTTGCATATGTCATCGTCGCCACGGCCAAGATTGCGAAGAAAACATATATGTATGGATCAAGCCCCGCGAAGCCTGCAATAAAAACTTTCAACATTATCACGAAAGCAACAAGCTTGCTGCCGGTGGATAGGAAACTTGAAACTGAGTTCTCAGTCCCGTCGTAAGTATCGATCGCCCACTGGTGCATTGGGAATATAGCAAGCTTGAACCCGAACCCGATAATCAGGAATGCAAGCGCAATAAGCATATCCGGTTTGGATGAGATCGCTATGCTACCCAAAAGACTGAACGTGCCTGTAGAGAGATAGAAATAGGAAAGTCCGAATATTATAAAAGCGGTTGCAACCGTCCCTGTGAAAAAGTACTTTGTCGCTGATTCAAGCGTGCGCTTCGTCTTGTGGAAACCTGCAATAATATAAGTTCCAATACTGACAGCCTCGAATGAAATGAATAGAACAATTAAGTTATAGCTGAAGGCAGCTATCAGCATTCCAACCGAGACAAAAAGAAGCATTGCATAGAATATTTCACTTCTTGCGGCTATGTTCTTCAGCGCTGGATATGTGACAAAGCCTGAAGCGACCAGGAAGAGCATTGCAAAGTAGAAACCAAAGCCATTGAAGACCATACCCTGCGATACGGCATATGGCAGAAGATTGTACCATTCCATCAGAATGAGGAAAAATGCAATAATGAAAGCGGCCATCGAGATGGTTGCATAGATAATTGACTTAAGTCTCATTATTCCCATTGCAAGAATGACAAAGCCTGCTGCTCCAAGTACAAGCATCGGATAGTAGAATGCAAGTTGATTGATATCGAACGTCATATTATTCCTCCAGCGTAAGCCTGTATTGGGCCAAAGAACAGGACAGGGAATATGCCAAGGATGAGGATTATTGTGAATATAAGAAGGAGCATGGCCAATGGACCTCCACTGACATCAGATATCTTTCCCAGTTTCTCATTGTACGGCCCGTACAGAGCCTTCTGTGCTGCCCAGATATGATAAGAGGCGGTGATGAGCATTCCAAAGACAAGAAGGAAGATCCAGTAACCGATTGTCTGGAAGGATCCTACTATAATGGAGAACTCACCCACGAATCCTGCAAGACCGGGAAGCCCGAGGGATGCAAGAAGCCCTCCGAGCAGGAGTGTCGAAAGGAAGGGAGCATCACGGTAGATCCCGCCGAGTGAAGGTATCCTGTCGCTTCCTGTTTTTATCAGGATGTAATATATAGATGCAAAAACCAGCAGCATTATTATTCCGTGTGTTGCTATCTGAAACATTCCGCCTGAGGCCACTATGAGTGCATTCTCGCTCTTGACAGGATCCAGGAATGAGGATGCAAACGCAAGTGTGACAAAACCCATAGAAGCTGCGCTTGCATATGCCATCATTCTTTTAAGGGATTGCTGGAACATGGCCGTGAGTGCGAAGTATGAGATGCTTATGAGCCCAAGACCGACTAAAATATCAAGGCCTGCGGTACCAATAAGCCTGCCGAATGGAAATATAATGCCAAAAAGACCATATCCTCCCATAGCTGAAAGTGCACCTGCCAGTATGATTGTACCTGGGTAGGGAGCCTGTTCATAGGAATCAGCAAGCCATGCATGTACGGGAAAAGATGGAAGTTTCACCAAAAAGGCGAATACGAAGCCGAACAGGATGAAATATTTTGCAACCTCTGGCAGTGCTGACGTAAACGTGGCGTTCTGCATTGCCTGAAGCAGGCTGTTCATCTGGAACGTCAGCACACCATATTGCAGATCATAGTAACTGTAAAGCGCAAATATAGAGAGCAGCATGAAAATGGAAGCTATATGAGTATAGACGAAGAACTTGAGTGAAACGCTGTCCTTGCGTGATCCTCCAAATTTTCCTATGATGAAATAAACCGGGACCAGCACAAGTTCCCAGAAGGCGTAGAAGAAGAGGAAGTTTCTTGAAATAAGGAGACCCACCATTCCAGCCTCTGTGAGCATGATCATCATGAACATAGATGAGGGGTAGAGTTTTTTATCTGTAACGAATGCAGCCGCAGCAAATATAATCCCGGTCAGAATAAGCAGTGAATCCGCAAAACCGGAGACGCCGGTAGAAAAGTAGATACCGACTGATTGCGAAAGAGCAATATTTGTCTGTGAGACAAATCCGCCAGTATAACCGGATGAAAATCTGACCACGCTGTAAAGGATGATTGCAATAAGCGTTATGAGTGATGATACCTTGGTGAATATCGAAGAACGCTCTTTCAGGAGCATGGCTATAAGCGCAGAAAGAAGCACCCAGAGGAAAATACCAAGAATAATCATAGTGAGCCTCCAATTATCTCAACCAACAGGAAGATGATTGCCGCTATCAGGACCAGGACAATAAAATAATTCTCAATTATTCCTGACTGGATCTTCCTTAACGCCGAGCCAAGCCTGACGACATCATGCCCTGTGGATTCGTTTGCTGAGTTGTAGCGATACTCGAATCCTGAGAAAGCAGCAGACAAAGGCAGTATTCCCCTGAGTGCTACGAGGTTCGTGAACAGCTTATCAAGATAATACTTGTTCTTTAACACCTTATAGGCGCTGTTGCCTGTTGTATCCAGCTTCTTCCACCTGTTTCCGGTTCCAACGGATATTCCGGCAATAACGCCTACAGCGATGAGCACATATACAAGCACTTCCTGCATTAGAGGAGCCGAAAATGCGACGTATCCCGAGTCTAGATACTTATAAAAGCTTGTCTGGAACAACCCGAAAATAAGTGCAAGGACAGCCAGCGCCATCAGAGGAATAAGAGCATATTTCGGTGGATCCCTCGCGTGTTCAGCTAGGTATGAACGGGGCTTCCCCAGAGCCAGCATAGAAAACATTCTGAATGTGTAGAACGCAGTGAAGAATTCACCGAAGGCAAGGAATGCCCATGGAAGAATATGGGCAGCATTATAGCCCGATGATACATAATATGACCAAGAAGCATCAACAATTGCACCTTTTGAGAAGAAACCCGCAGCAGGAGGGATCCCGGCCAGTGTTATTGCCCCTATGAACATGAGCGAAACTGTCCACGGCATCCTGCGCCACAGACCGCCCATTTCCCTCAGGTCTCTGAGATCCATTAGTGCTATGAGTATTGCACCGGCGGATAGGAACAGAAGAGCCTTGAAGAAGGCATGCACAACAAGCTGGTACAGGGCCAGTGAAACTCCGGCAGAACCTATTATTCCCCCGATTCCAAGCGCAGCCATCATGTAACCTATCTGACTTATAGTTGAATAAGCGAGAACCCTCTTGACATCGTTCATAACCCAGGCAAGGGTCCCTGAATAAATTGCCGTAAAAGCGCCGATGAATGCTACCACGTATAAAGAGAAGGATGCGGAGTCCAGAAAGAGCGGGAATATCCTTGCTATCAGGTATACGCCTGCTGTAACCATGGTGGCGGCATGTATCAGCGCCGACACGGTTGTGGGGCCTTCCATTGCATCCGGTATCCATACATGCAGAGGGAACTGTGCTGATTTGCCTATCGCACCGCCAAGGATGAATATTGTAACAAGAGCCAGTTTACCCGGCCCGATGAGTGCCGCCACTGCAGGAGCATTTCCTATCAGTGTGGGAATACTAAGCGGGTCTGCATAAGTGCCTGATAGTGAGGAATATAATATCGCAAGTCCTATGATAAGTGACATATCACCCACACGTGTAACGATGAATGCCTTCTTTGCTGCCGAGGCGGCATTCGGCTTGAAGTACCAGAAGCCGATCAGCAGGTACGAGCATAGGCCAACAATTTCCCAGAACAGGAACAATATCACAAGATTGGAGGATAGTATTACGCCAAGCATTGCCGATGTAAAGAGTGCTGTTTCGGCAAAATAGACATGTTTCTTTGGATCCTCCTTCATGTAGTAAGTGGCAAACAGGTGTATCATGAGTGATACGAAGGATACCATCAGTACCATTACCACTGCCAGGTGGTCCACGTAGACGCCATAGCTCAGGTTCGCGAACCATGAGTATGATTCATGAATTGTGGATGACCCAATTGTAAGGTAAACGTAACCCGAAAGG
This sequence comes from Thermoplasmata archaeon, assembly GCA_021821635.1. Taxonomy (GTDB): domain Archaea; phylum Thermoplasmatota; class Thermoplasmata; order Thermoplasmatales; family Thermoplasmataceae; genus UBA582. The sequence goes on from JAKACH010000011.1 coordinate 31,667, forward strand.
ATGAATGAAATCGCGATCGAGGCGGAGCTTATGATCCCTGCAAGCCTGATCTTGCGCATTCCTGTTACAAGCGCTATTGGTGAAGCCAGAAGCGGCGAAAGAAATATGAACCAAACTGCAAAATCCATGTTTATCCCTTTATCTCACTGAGCAGTGGAATGTCTACCTTTCCAAACTTTCTGAACACTGCAACCAGAAGGCTGAAACCAACGACAGATTCAATTGCCGCTATAGCTATCACAAAGAGCGCAAGAACGATCGGATCAGGCAGGGAACCAGCAACTGATATCAGGTTCAACACAGCCGAGTTTATCATGATCTCAAGGGAAATCAGCATTTTGATACCGACTTTTGAACTCATCACTCCATAAAGACCAATACAGAAGAGAAGAAGAGCAACAGTCTGGGGTATTATGAGGGGCATCGACATTCACTCATCCCTCCCGGTTATGTACAACATGCCAATGATACCTCCAACAAGAATAAGCGAAAGAAGCTCGAATGCAACTATGTATGTAGTGAAAAGCGAAGATGCAACTGCCCCTATATTCTGGGATACTTCCTGGAAGCCTGTTATACTCCTCAGCATAGTGACGAAGAAAACAAGGAAGAAGACAGCGACAGCCACAAATGCCTTCTTATTCAAATTCCTTACCTCCTGTGAGCATCAGGGTGAAGACAAGAAGCGTGACTATAGCGCCTACATAAACAAGAAGCTCAATGCTTGCCACAAGCGATGATCCGAGAAGAAGGAATACGCCAGCCATGCTGAAAAGGAAAAACATGAGCCATGTTGCCGAATGCACGATATTCTTATCCTGGACCGCCTTGATTGCAGTCACCAAGAGCATAATGGCGAATATCAAAAAAAGAATTGTGAATATTATGTTTGAATCGCTCATTTCTTTACCTCCTTCTCATCCATCGCCAGTTCTAGCGGTGAGTACAGGAAGCTGTTTTTAGTCCTAGCAGTCTCAAATTCATGCGTGAGATAAATAGCCGTGGTTGGGCATATCTCTTCACAGTTCCTGCATACTGTGCATGTGCCGAAGTTGACGTCGGGATAAAGCATTCTCTTGTTCCTTGGATTCTCCCTGACCAGTTTTTCCATCTTGATGCTGCCGTTCGGGCATACTTGCTCGCACAGCGTGCAACCAACGCAGTCATCAAGTTTAAGAGATATCCTGAACCTGAATCTCTCAGGCTCATACGGCCTTACTTCGGGATACTGCACAGTGACTGGTTTCCTGAAAAGATGTGACGCAACGCTGATCATTCCGCTCAGGATACCCACCAGTGGTATCCTCCTCTTTGGTTCTTTTACTTCCATTCTACCATCCCAGTCCCAGTGTTAGGACACCAGCCAGCACAAGATTGATGAAAGAAATTGGAAGCAAGTACTTCCATCCC
>JAKACH010000011.1:33176-35977 GCA_021821635.1 Thermoplasmata archaeon
AGGATACCCACCAGTGGTATCCTCCTCTTTGGTTCTTTTACTTCCATTCTACCATCCCAGTCCCAGTGTTAGGACACCAGCCAGCACAAGATTGATGAAAGAAATTGGAAGCAAGTACTTCCATCCCGCATTTACAAGGCGATCTATCCTTATCCTGGGCATAGACAACCATATTGTGAACGATATCAGGACAAGAATAAGCCCCTTGACCATGAGCCATATGAAACCGATCTGCGATGAGAATGGTCCGTTGAACCCGCCGATATACAGCAGCGCAATCAGCAGGGACCCCAGGAAGATAGAGCCAAAGAGACCGATGTAAAAGAGCGCAAATCTCATTCCGGTGTACTCAGTGGAATAACCGGATACAAGCTCACTGTCGCTCTCGCCCATATCAAAAGGGGCGTATGACGCACGGGCAATCATTGCAATGAAGAAAACAAAAAGGCCTATCGGTTCCAGAATACCATAGGGAAGTATCTCTGTCGTAACTATGGACTCAAGGCTTAGTGAAGTTGGCGTTCTTGCAGAAGCCATCATTACTATCGCCAGTACTGAGAGCATCATAGGCACCTCGAATGAAACATCCTTGGCGACAGATCTGAGCGCCCCCATGAGTGCATACTTATTATGGGAACCTATGCCCGCCAGTACTTCACCTATCGGCATGATTGCCAGTATGGCAAAAATGAAGATAATGCTCACATCTGAATATGTAATGGTGAGATTTCCGAATATAGAGAGATTTCCATATGGCAGGAAAGCAAACGCCAGGATCAGACCAAAGAATACGATATATGGTGCTACCTTGTAGGGAAGATCGTCCCTCTCCTTTGGGAATATTATCTCCTTGCCCATTAGTTTCAGGGCATCTGCGATGAGTTGCAGGGATCCAAACTTCCCGACCCTGTTTGGTCCTATCCTCTGCTGTACCCGCGCCATGTATTTTCTGAATAGATAGATCATGAAGATCAGCATAACGCTGACAAAAATAAGTAGAATAATGCTCTCGATTATGTACGCAAGAGCATAGCCTATGTCATGGCCCAGAAAGCTTAGGACGCCGTAGATCCAGTGAAGTATGTTCATCGGTCAATCTCCCCGAATACAAGATCGATTGAACCGCTTATTGCTATCATATCTGCCAGCATGACGTCCTTAGAAAGTACAGGCAGGATTGAAAGATTCTTGAATGTTGGACTCCTGACTCGAACCCTGTATGGCTTGACTCCACCGTCCGCAACAATGTACACACCAAATTCTCCCTTTGAGGATTCAGTTCTTGCATAATATTCACCATCGCCGCGGAGCCTTATCATCATTGATTTTTTCGCTTTTGGATTGAAATATGGGCCTTCGGGCAGCTTCTCAAGTCCCTGCTTTATGATCCTGAGCGATTGCCTCATCTCCTCGAACCTGACCAGGAACCTGGCAAGATTGTCGCCCTTGTGGGATATCGGTATTTCGAAGTTGACCTTGTCATAGAAAAGATACGGTTCAGCCCTCCGTACGTCATACTCAACGCCGGAAGCCCTGAGCATTGGTCCTGTGACACCGTATGCAATTGCTACCTCCTTGCTGAGAACTCCAATTCCCTTTGTCCTTGACAGGAAAACATCGTTCTTCACATAAAGGTTATAAATTTCCTCAAGCCTCTTAGGAAAAGTTTCAAGAAAATCCTTTATCTCTTGAATTATCTTATCGTTGAAGTCCTGGTAGACTCCGCCTATGCTCATGTAATTTGTTTCCTGCCTTGATCCGCAGGCTTCCGTAAAAATTGTAAGTATCTTTTCCCTTTCTGCGAAACAGTAAAAGAAAGGGGTTAGCATACCAAGATCAAGGCCGTATGCACCTGCCCAGACAAGGTGAGCTGCAATCCTGCTGAGCTCTGCGATTATAACGCGGATCCACTTGGCCCTGTCTGGCGGTGGAACACCAAGGATCTTTTCTGCCGCCTCAAGATATCCCACCTCCATGTTCATCGCCCCGACGTAATCCATTCTATCAAAGTAGATCAGGTTATCGCAGTAGAAGCCCATCTCGCAAAGCTTTTCTGCATTCCTGTGCAGATAACCAATGACCGGCTCAAGTTCCCTTATTATCTCGCCATCGAGCTTTGCCTTTAGCCTTAATACGCCATGCATGGATGGATGCTGCGGACCGATGTTCAGTTCTATCCATTGATCGTTCACCAGCCATCACCAGCATCGAAGGTTACGTAATCTTCGCCGTCTTCGTCCATGTTGATGTACTGGACCTTGCTCAGGTCATAATCCTTCCTAAGCGGGTGGCCAACCCAGCTCTCCGGTAGAAAGATCCTTTTCATGTTAGGATGCCCCTCAAACCTTACGCCAACAAGATCGTACTGCTCGCGTTCATCCCAGTTTGCGCTGGGCCAAATTCCAGTTACGCTTGGAACAACGCTGTTCTTTGTATTGACCTTAACAACAACGTATTCATTGCGTTCCATGGAGTGGAGGTGATATACAACATCAATTGAATCCTTCTTGTCCACCGCGGTAACAAGTGAGAGATGATCGAAACCGTTCGTTCTCATCTCCTTCATGAATGGAATAAGGTTCTCAACGGAAACAAGAACTATTTTACGGCCATCTTTTCCCTTACTTTCAGAAATAATATCGACCATCTTATCACCTGTCCGTTTCTCCCCTGATTTTCTTCTGAAGTGTTATGATACCATAGGTGAGCGCCTCAGGCGTAGGTGGACAGCCGGGTACGTAGACATCGACAGGAACCACGCGGTCAACTCCCAATACAACGGTATATCCCCTTGCATAAGG
>JAKACH010000051.1 GCA_021821635.1 Thermoplasmata archaeon
TTTCATAATAGAACTAAATGCCAGATCAAGCAGGAGCATCCCTTACGTGTCAAAGGCCACCGGAATAGACATAGTGAAAGAAGGGATAACAATGGCACTGGGCATGACTAATCCGGCACTGGAAGCTATGGAACCCAGATCATATTTCTGCAAGATACCCGTATTTCCTTTCAAGCGGTTCCCTGAATCCGATGTTCTTCTATCGCCTGAAATGAAGTCAACCGGAGAGGGTCTTGGCATTGGTAGAACTCTTGATGAGGCTATAGCCAAGGCATTCAGGATCCAGAATCCTTCATCAACTGCTGGTGAAAGCTGCATAGTTTCTGTTGCAGAGTCTTACAAGCCGGCAATCCTGGAGATTGTGAAACTTCTGAAGCATGAGAGTGTCACAATATTTGCAACACCAGGAACTCATGCCTTTCTGAAACAGCATGGGATCAGATCAGTACTTGTTTTCAAGATAGGTGACAAGAGACGGCCTACAATAAGGGATATACTTGAGAATCAGGATATTTTTGCGATCATCAACCTGCCTGACAGAAGAGGATCAACGGTTGCGGATGGTTTTGAGATAAGGAGGATGGCGCTTGCAAGAAATGTTCCGGTGCTGACAAATATCAATTCTGCAAAAGCCTTGATTTCCTCGCTCCTAAAGCAGCCAAAAATAGAGGCAAGGGAAATTGTCTCATATTACTGATATTCGCTGTAAAATTTACGCTGGAATGGATGTTTCTTCCTCTTCTTTCCTGCGTCTTGATTCTAGCTTGATGATATATCTTGTTACATAACCTGCTATGTTGTTAAGAGTCTTCTTAGAAGCCACTGTGACTGCTTGTTTTACAATTTCCCTGTTTTGGCTGTAGTCCTTGGTGAATTTTCCAGGATATTGTGCTACCAAGTTCTCGGCTGTTCTCTTAACATTGGATGATCTTATGCTTCCCATAGTATGCACGGGTTATTGCTCCCAGATATAAAAGAGTCACTAGAAAGGAGATGCCCAGGCTGTTCAAGCATATTGATTTCTTCTTTCTAGATCCGAAAACACTCTAATTTTGATGCATGAATTAGTTGGACGGGTACTACTCCGGAGGACAAATCAGAACAGGAATGTGACTAATCTTGACAATTTCAGAACTGACTGAACCAAGAATAACCTTGCTGAAACCACTGAGTTTCCTGGTTCCGGATATGATCAGGTCTGCGCTTTTTTCTTCCGCTGTTCTTACTATTAATTTTGCGATCTGGTCCCCTGTAGCATCCAGCTTTATCATTTCAGTCTCAACGGGATAATCCACGAGAAGATCCTTGGCTGATTGAAGTATCTTTTCTGCGGCCTCGTCCTGCTTTACGTAAACGGTCGAAGGAACATACGAGTCGAATGTAGGACCAGTCCCCATAACAGCAGGCGTTACATAGATCACAAAGAGCTTCTCTGTCAGCTCCTTAAATCGCTGCGCAAACTTCAATGCAAGTTTTGCTGCATCTGATCCGTCAAAGGCAACCAGAATCTTCATCAGTCTTCTAATCAGTTGCTTTATAAAAATGTTTCCACGGCTTAACCCTCGAGTGAGCTCAATATTAAGTTTCCGATAATAGATATTCAACTGGAATACAGGAATGGACCCTTTTCTACTTGGAGAACCAGGAATGCTTTTTCTGGGTCACCTGACCAAGTTCTGAAATCAGTTCTTTTTCCCTTGAACTAAGACGCTTAGGCACTGAAACCATAATACGGACATGCAGGTCTCCCTTTCCTCCTGAATTCATTATAGGCATACCCGCACCCTTGACGCGTATGCTTTCCCCTGGCTGTGTCCCTGCTGGCACTTTAAGAAGTATCTTTTCCTTGAAAAGGTTGAATTCGATTTCCGTTCCCAATGCGGCTTCAGGGAAAGATATTTCCTGCTGCATATATAGATCATTACCTCTTCTTGTGATTCCCGGCTCTTCTGTAATGCTTATTACGACATACAGGTCGCCGGTTCGGCCATTTTGAGACTGGCCATGCCCACGGAACCTTATCTTGACGTTGTCAGGCGCTCCTTTTGGTATGTTAACGTTAACTGAATCATTTATTGTAATAGTGCCGGTACCTTTACAGACCGGGCACTGCTCAATTGGAACCTTTCCTGTGCCGTTGCATGTTTTGCATGTTACGACAGAGACCATCTTGAAGAAACCCTGACCCTGAACGTATCGCTGCTGCCCGCTTCCCCCGCATGTCCTGCAGGTAGCGACCTTGCCATCCTTGGCTCCTGTCCCGTTGCATGCCTGGCAGACACTGTTTCTCCTGAACTTGACAGTTTTTGTCTCACCATAGTAAACATCGGAAAGAGAGACCTTTACACGTACCGCAAGATCCAGGTCAGGTCCCTGATTCCTGAATCCGCCAAAAAGATCGTCGACGCCTCCGCCTCCAAAAAACCTGCTGAAAAGGTCATCAAAGTCAGAAAAGTGGCTGAAATCCTGCCAAGTGAAGTCTGATCTTCCCTGGCCGAATTCCACTGAACCGGTCTGGTCATACATCCTTCTCTTGTCTGGATCGGATAGAACTTCGTAAGCCTCGCTTATCTCCTTGAATTTTTCCTCGGCCTGTTTCTTATCTTCCTTTGTGGAATCCGGATGATACTTTATGGCGAGGGCCCTGAAGGCTTTCTTTATTTCTTCAGGTGTGGCATTTTTACTTACACCGAGCGAGGCATAGTAGTCCTTGGCCATTCTATTTCACGTTTACTGGTCTTTTGGTGGCTCATCGCCATCTACAACGTTCTCTGTCTGGTCCGGCTGTTCCGCCGTTGCGCCCTGTGCTTCCTGTTCTTTGCCGCTAGGCTCGGCCTCTTGCCCGGGTTGAGCGGTCTGACCTTCCGGGTTTGGGTTTGCCTTGGCCGCCTCCTCGTATATCTTTGAGCCGACTTCCTGAACTTCCTTGCTGAGCTTTTCCTGGAGTTCCTTCATTTTATCGATATTCTTCTCGTTTATGGCGTCTCGAAGGGACTTTACAGTAGCAGTAAGTTTTTCCTTTGTCTCCTTGTCGAGCTTGTCGCCGGCATCGCTGATAGTCTTCTCCACTGTGTATGCAAGTGTCTCCGAAGAGTTGACAGTCTCCGCAACCTCTTTCTTCTTCCTGTCCTCGTCCGCAAACTTCTCCGCCTGCTGCTTCATCTTCTCAATCTCTTCCTTGGATAGCTTGTTCGTGGCTGATATTGTTATTCCCTGTTTCTTGTTGGTGCCCTTATCCACTGCGGAGACATTCAATATGCCATTCACGTCAATATCGAATGTTACCTCAATCTGAGGTATTCCACGGGGGGCCGGCGGTATCCCTACAAGATTGAACATGCCGAGCGAGACATTGTCAGCTGCCATCGGTCTCTCTCCCTGAACAACGTGTATTGTGACTGCAGTCTGCATATCAGCAGCAGTTGTGAATACCTGGGATTTTCTCGTTGGGATTGTGGTATTTGCAGGTATGAGTGGTGTTGCAACTCCTCCCAAAGTTTCCAGACCTAGCGTTAGGGGGGTGACATCCAGGAGCACAATGTCCTTGATATCTCCTGTTATAACTGCACCCTGCAGTGCAGCGCCGATTGCCACGCATTCCATCGGGTCCACTCCGCCCTCTACCTTCTTTCCAAAGAAATCTTCCACAAACTTCCTGACGTATGGGATCCTGGTCGGTCCTCCGACCAGCAGGATCTTTGAAAGATCCTCCTTCTTCAATTTGGCTCCTTCTAGAGCTGTTTCCAGCGGTTTGAGCGCCCTTTCCACAATTGGCGATATGAGCTTATCAAACTCGGATCTTGTGAGGGTGTATTGCAAATGCTTTGGACCAGTGTTCGTCGCGGTGATGTATGGAAGGTTTATCTCAGTGGACAGCGTGCTTGAAAGCTCTATTTTGGCTTTTTCAGAAGCATCCTTCAGCCTGATGTATGCATTCTTGTCTGATTTGATGTCAATGCCTTCCTTCTTCTTGAAGTCCTCGTTCAGGAAGTTGATTATGGCCTCATCCATGTCTGTACCGCCCAGCTGTGTATCCCCTGAGGTTGATAACACCTCAAATACACCCTCCCCGAATTCCATAACCGTAACATCGAGAGTCCCACCGCCAAGGTCAAAAACAAGGATTTTCTGAGATTCCTTTGTTTTGTCAATACCATATGCCAGGGCTGCAGCCGTTGGCTCGTTGATAATTCTCTTTACGTCCAGACCGGCAATTGCCCCTGCATCCTTGGTGGCCTGTCTCTGGTTGTCGTTGAAATATGCTGGAACAGTTATGACAGCTTCGGATACGGGTTCTCCCAGATACTGTTCTGCATCCCGCTTTATTTTTTGCAGTATATAGGCGGATATCTGCTGGGGTGTGTATTCCTTGCCGAACACCTTGAACTTGAAATCTGATCCCATCTTCCTCTTCGCTGCATATACAGTCCCCTCAGGGTTGAGCAGGGCCTGACGCCTTGCAGGCTCCCCGACTATGAGCTCTCCACTTTTAGTAAATGCAACATAACTTGGAAATGCCTTGCCGCCAAGTGATACCCCTTCTGAACTGGGTATTACCGTGGGCTTTCCTGAGATTACGACTGCGGCTGCCGAGTTACTTGTTCCCAAATCTATACCGATTATTTTTCCCAATATTTTCACCTCTTTGAAACTATTACTTTTGCTGTCCTGATGACCTCGTCATTTACAAGGTATCCATCCTGAACCTTATCCTGGACCACTCCATCCTCTCCATCGTCAACTATTCCAACAACTTCATGCCGGAATGGATCGAATTTTTCTCCTTTAGTTTCGACCTTCTGAAGTCCATGCCTTTTGAGTATATTTAAAATCATGTCCTGGAATGGTTTAAGGATATTGACATGATCAGAAGACTTAGATCCTGCGTCCAGCGAGTCAAGAACAGGCAATAGATCCTTTATGAGATCCTTGTCTGCATTCTTAAGCCTCAGGCTATATTCCCTGTCCTTCGCCCTGAGAAGATTCTCAAGATCAGCGATCTGGCGGAGAAGAATTTCCTTTTCCCGAGCCATTGCCTTTCTTGTTTCGTACAACTCAGTTCTTACCCTCTGGAGTTCCCTCCTTGTAACGGCGCCTGATCTTCGTCTTGCTTCTTCCATCTCTCTTTGCATGGGATTGCCAAAACGATTATAATGGGATTGGTCCATTCAGAGTCGTAAGTTTGTTCTTCTATATAAGCATTGATGTTTTCTGGTTCTATACTTTACTCCTGCTGACCTGCATCTAGTTCCTTCTAAGAACCACATAGGACCTGGTCAGAGAGTTGTGGACCTTTATCCTTACAATATCCATAATTGTGAAATCTGTAGAATATGAAAGCAATCCAGTATCGCTGACAATAATGACGCAGTACCGTCCAGGTGAAAGGATTTCTGCAAATTTTGCAAATGATTCCTTGTAAAGAGAGACGAGGTCCCCGATGACAGGAGAACTCCTTCCGTAAGGCATGTCTGTGACGATGCCATCAATATGCTCTTCTACCTTCAGATCATGGATCTTTGCATTGTAGATTTTTCCCTGAATCGAAAAGTACTTCAGGTTTAGTCTTGCCCCTTTCACCATCACCAGGGAGGCATCGTTTCCTACAACTTTTCTGCCGGCCAGGCCAGCTTCGATAAGAATCCCGCCAGTTCCACAGAATGGATCAAGTAAGGTATCGCCAGGATGTGTACGTGAGAGATTGACCATGAATTTTGCAAATTTCGGATGCAGGGATATTGGAGAGAAGAAAGGTCTCATCGGTGACCTGCGTAAATTCATCTTCTTCGTATCTCTTGAGTACCGGACTATAGAAATATACCATTTATCTGCATAGGCAGCCAGAACTATAAAATCCGGGTTTGAGAAGGAAACTCTTCCAGAAGCCGAGAGAGCGTCTGCCAGTTCACCCTCCGTATAATCTTTTGTTGGATCTTCCAACCTAACCTTTCGGAGATAGAAATTTCCTTCAGGAAGTATGGTCCCACTGAACCTTTCAATACTATCATAGGATCCTACCACCTCTGAGACCCTTCTTGCAAAAGCCATTCCGCTCAGGTTTGGCAGGTCCCCTTCTATAAGTGCGCCCTTCTTATTAATCCAAAAGATTCGGGTGCCGGTATATATCTCGGTAAGAGCCTTTAGTTCTGCTAAAACGGCATCGCTGCTTTCACCGGAAAATTCTACTAAAAACAGCAAGCACCCTATCTCTTCTCTTCCAGCTTTTTCTTTTCTTTTGTCAGGTCTGCAGACATGTTTTCATAAATCTTGCTTAGCTTCTTGATTGCTCTTTTGACGGCTGCCTGGGGTTTTCCCCCCTTGACCTTGACGTAAATAGCTGGATTGTCTATCACTGGATGCTTAATGTAGTACTTTGATTCCTCGACCTGGTCATCCTTGAGAAGCTCCTCCACTATTGGTCTGAGAATCGTGTTGTCATACTTCACCATCTCGAGCGTTATTGAGTCCTTTTCCTTGGATACTACTCTAAGTCCCGTGTCCATTCTGTTCAGTAATGTTATTCGCATATTTATTATGATTGTTCATTTATCTTCTTTCCCTTAATTTATGCGAAAATACTATTATAATTGCAATGATACTCCATATATGATGACGCGGTGCTTCGATTCTCTTGGTACGTCAATACGGACCATTACACCGGTGAATGATATAAGAGGGGGCAAATCCTGATGGTAGTTACAAAGAGCATAGTTGTGGTCGGCGATGGTGCGGCGGGCATCATGACGGCGAACAAGTTAAGGTATCTCACTTCTGAGAAGGATGCAAAAGTAACGCTTATAGGAAATAACGTGAAGAATTTCTGCAGATCCGACGGCCCTCAGATAGCCCTCAGAATGAAGAAATTTACCGAATCAGTGAAACCAGTAACTTTCCTCCTTAACAATGGGGTGGATTTTGTTCGTGATGAGGTCACTCAGGTCAGGCCGAAGAATCGGCTTCTTTACCTTAAGAGCGGCGCGAAATATGACTATGATTATCTGGTTCTTGCTCCTGGACTCGCGGATGCACCCGAGAAACTCCCCGGTTATGAAGGGGAGGCGAAGCATATCCTTGACATGCAGCATGCGCTTGAACTCGGAAAGACTCTGGAGAACCTTACGGAAGGAACGGTCATAGTAGCAACAAACGGGGCGTCCGCACCAAACCTCATGGGCTTCTTTGAGCTTGCACTCGTCTACAAAGAGCAACTGTCCAATATAAAATCAAAGGTAAAGATAAAATTCGTTTCACCGGATAGTGGAGCTTTTCCCATTCAGGAACTTT
>JAKACH010000012.1 GCA_021821635.1 Thermoplasmata archaeon
TCAATTCCTGTTGCAGGCTTTGTGAATTGACCTCGTTCAACCACTCCCTTTCTTCCTTCAATGCGGGAAGGAGAACCGACGCATCCTTGTAACTCATCCCTTTACCGGTTTCAACGTATCTCTTGTTCCTGGAATCAAGAAAATGATTCCATACAAACCTGCATGATCCGATGTGCTTTTCCAGGAGAAGTTGCTGTTCCTCATCAGGATACAATCGGAACTTACAGGCTCTGAACATGCTATTTATGTAATTGCTTTGTAATCATTAAAGATGTGTGTTTGCTTTCATCCCACCCCTGAAGAGGTGGGTTTTCCTACTCGCAACTGATAAAAATTGCAGTTATGTCGTCGTTCTTCATTGCACCGCTTGAAATGAGCTCTCCGATGTAAGAATCCCAGTTGTCGGCATTGTCCAGAATCTGCTGCCAAGGTTTGTTGAATTTATTCTGGAGCATCCATTTGGAGATTGCGTCCGTAGCCAAGATAAGTGTGTCGCCGTCCTTTATCTTCCCATATTTGACTTCAAGTCCTGGAGGTTCTACATCCTTGCTCAGGCCGATTGGATACCCATGGCCGCTCCACATGAGTCTTGGAGTGTAGTTTAGATCCCTGTAATCTGAAAAAGGAAACGACTCCATCTTTGGGCCGGAAAGATGGAACAGGCATGAATCGCCTATGGTGATGCACCGGTATCTCCTCGGATTTTCCGGGGAATCAACCTGCAGCCCTAAAAATGTCGAGTATGATCCAAGGACTGCCTTGTTCTTCTGAAACCATGGAAGCGAGGTCCAGTCTATCCCCTCATACCATTTCTTCCTGGCTTCGTCCAAAAGGTTCTTAACTGATTTTCTGTCGTTCATATCCATGGGAGGGGGGTTCTCGACAAACGTTGAGACCAGGGCCCTAGCCCATATGTTTGAAAAACTAGACTCTGTGGCTCCGTCTGCTACTGCAAATTTGCCTCCATCAGCATCGATCGAGAATGCATCCTCATATTCTGATTCCCGATACCCGGATTTGGGGCGGTGGAACTCTCTGACCGAAAGCAATTATTGCATCTGCCCCTGGGGACCTCTTGTTCCGATATCGATGAACTCAACGAGTTGTTCTAGCTGGGCATTAAATACATATGCCCTGGCACTGTCCTTGAGATCTATCTGCATTTCCCTCGCGTATCCTATATATTGTGAAGGAAGAATGCTCGAGACGCCGAAGAGAGAGATTGCATACTTATCGTTTGGAAGCTCAGACTCGTCGGAAGGGAATGATACCGGTGTGGAGGGATTAGAAGATAGGTGGCAGTTCCAAATGAGTGTGTCACCGTCTGATGTCTTCAGTTCCTGAATCTCCTTGATGACGTCCTCCGGATTTCCATCGGTTGCCTGGCCGTCTGTAATATTGATAAGTATTGGCGGATATGATGACGGGTGCTCCTCGACCCAGTCCTTGATTGCGTCTCTTGCGAGAGACAGTGCCTTGCACATTGGCGTGTCACCATTTGCAACAGGATCAAACCATACTCCAAAGTCATAGTCCACATCTATAGTTCCGCCTGTTCCATCCGACACCTTCATCTTTCTCTTTTCTGTCCTTATGGGCGTTCCTGCCAATTCAGAAATTGGATGGATCAGATCCCCCTTCAGGATGGAACCTGCTTTACCTGTGACGTAACCATAACCAATGACGCCGAGATAGAAATAATCACGAATTCCGTCGCTCTTTGTGCATCTGAGAACAAAGTCCCCAATCTGCCTGTTTATTGCATCTGATGCTTCCTGGGCCTTGGATCTTTCTCCGCCCGGCAACTTGTGGCTCATTGACCTTGATTGATCTATCAGGAACAATATCAAGGATGGGTTTGTGCGGCTTATTTCTGCTTCATATACCATAAGGGCTAAAGCATGATTCAAGTTATAAATATTTCTGATCTGTACATTAGAATGAGAAGATTTTTTTACTCGAGGACTAGTTCTTTCCGCCCTTTTTCATGATCTCGTATACGATTCTCTTCGCTTCAGAGGTGTAACCCTTTCTCATCAGATTATCAGCTAGGTAAAGTGGCTCAACTTTTGAATAATAGAATATCCTTTTCATGGCAGTCTCATCACTTTCCGGAGAAAATTCTCTCACCAGTTCCCTGCTATGTCTGCGGGAGAAATCAAGTGTCACCGCTGCAATGTCAAAAGCATAGTCTCCGTAGAATGCGTCGCCCCAGTCTATTACCCCGCTGATCCTGTCATGCCTCGGTGAAATCAGTACGTTTCCCCGGTATAGATCGCCATGTGCCAGGGAAAAGCATTCCCCGCTTATTCCGGATAATGCGTCAATAAGCTCCTCCCTCAGTTCTGGGAAAAAGCTTGGTTCGGTTATCCCTGAAAGAGACTGCTCAAAGCTGTGAAGTATGCCCTGGTGTCGCTTCAGCCAGGAATACTTGTCGTAGATTGGTATCCCTGCAGATCTGGCAACGCTGATGTCTAAGTTTCTCAGGTATTTTAGTATGGCCTTAACATCCCGCATTATGCCTTTTCCCAGCGTTGATGAATTGTTCAGTGTTACACCGGGAATGATCGGATAACCAGCAAAAAATCTCTCCGAATCAGGGATGTGGGTGTAGTTGGGCAGGCTGACAGGAAATCCGGTTAGTTTCCTTATTAGCTTAATTTCTCTTTTCATACTTTTTTCAGCGCTTGGGCTTTTCGGGAACCTGAATACCATAGCATCATTGACTATGGCGACAAGATTGTCCCATCCCCTGTTATTTATTGTAATTTTTGATATCCCCAGTGAAGGGAATGATCCTTTGATAAGATCTATGAGATCTGATGCTGTTAGCTCTTCTTCCATAAGCAATCTCTGATGAAGCATGCAGAAAACAGTCTTAAATCCTGCCTTGTCTTTATGTCTTTGTAACATGGAAACAGGTATCAAGAAACCTTCAAGAGACAGGAAATATTCAATGACTTCGAATGGTGAAAAAGTTAGCCGCTCCCTTGATGAAGGGAGGCTGGTTCGCGTCATCGAAGAGATCATTGCTTTAAGCGGCATTGATTCTAAAAGGAAGTATTTAGGTAATCTCAAGGAGGATCTGTTATTTGCGCAATCCCCGCTTTTGAAGAATGCCGAAGCAACGGTGGATCAAGACACAGTTTCTCTTCCCTATCTGATGGGCGAACTTGATCAGGCAATGTCAGCCTTCACCGAAGAGAGGATGAATTACTATCTGAGGAGGCTTTCCAGATCACTTGGCGCCCAAAGAAACAACGGTGTAAATGATCTCAACCTTAATCAATGGAAAAAATACAAAGACATAGTTACGGACAGTTACTGGCATCTTGAAAGAAGAGAAAGTTCAAAGGGTAATTCCGCGTGGTACTGGGGAAATTTTGTACCACAGATACCGAGGCAATTCATTCTAAGGTTCACCAGGAAGAACGATTGGGTTTTTGATCCTTTCGCGGGGAGCGGTACCACGCTTTTTGAAGCCGCAGCTCTGGGGAGGAATTCTATTGGTATAGATTTGAACCCAGAGACAACTGCAAAAGCCAAGGACGCCCTGAGTATGCTGCAGAATAATCAAGATGTCATGTCTGTGATGCTTCAAGGAGATAGTCTTAGGGATGATTTCAAGCAAATTCTGAAGAATTTGAATGCACCCTCGCCGACGTTGATTATGCTGCATCCCCCATATTTTGACATCATACGCTTCAGTAAGGATGAAAGGGATCTTTCGAATTCCACCAGTTTAGAAGTCTTTCTGCAGAGGATATACAGTGTAGGAAAAAAATGCTACGATCTACTAACGGAAAAGGGGCACCTGGTAATGGTCATTGGCGACAAGTATTCGTCCGGTTCATGGATTCCGGTTGGCTTCTACTCAATGCAAAAACTCATAGAAACTGGTTTTACTCTAAAAAGTATCATAGTTAAGAATTTTGAAGGTACCAGGGGAAAAAGGAGCCAGGAAGAGCTGTGGAGATACCGTGCCCTAGCCGGAGGATATTATGTATTCAAGCATGAGTACATATTCTTAATGCAGAAGCCGTAATCAATCAATCGGATGGCTTCTTCATCTTGAATAAAACCTAATTCGTACCATTAATTATATTAAAATGAATCCTTATTCCTTTGAGTGAAATACAAGCATATCGCATGCATAATAATAACAGCCTTTCTTTTTTCTGGGATGGGGCTGATGGAAAATAATACTCATTTATCACAACCCGAACTCCGTTATACCGATCTTGTTTCTCAACATATCTCGGCCGCTGCATCCTGTACTTATCTTGGATCGGATGCCCAGTTAGGTCCGGTCAATCAGAGCAAGATACTGAATGTTCTTGTTACGCTTGAATACAGGAACTTGTCAGGGTTGAGCAATCTGCTCATGAATTTACAGGATCCGTTTTCTCCGCAATATCATAGATACCTGACAGATAGCCAGTTCATTTCCATGTTCTCTCCAGGCAATTCGGAATATGCATCATACGAGAGCTTTTTCAGATCAAATGGTCTCACCGTGTCAAGAACATTTGCAGACAGGGTTTCCATCTCACTTACTGGTACTGTTTCACAGTTTGAGGATGTTTTTCACACACAGATCATGCTTTACCATGCCCCGGGAAAGACATTTTTTGCCCCTGATGCCGCGCCAAGCGTAGATGCTAGCTTTGGAAAGATCGCATCGATTTCCGGGTTAAGCGACAGGTTCACACCCACTCTGTCACCTCTCTTTACAGGCAGCGGTTCAACGCAGAACTTTTACGGATCAGACTTCCAGACTGCGTATCAGCTTAAGCAGCTTTATACGCAGTTCGGCTATCCATCGAATGAAACAGTAGCAACTATACTGTGGGCCGGTCACAACAGTTCCGGAACGTCTGTTGCACCATATAATCCTACAGACATATCGACCTATTTTGCAAAGGATCTGCCGTCGGGGGAACCTGCTCCATCTGTATATGGTTATCCTGTATGCGGTGCACTGCCACCGGGTCCATCTTCACAGTACGACTCAACTCATGCAAACATAGAAAGCACGCTCGATCTAGAGATGGCGGGTTCAACTGCTCCCGGAGCCTCTATAGTTGAAGTATACGGTTCTGCCCCGTGCCTAAGTGACCTTAATGTTGCTTTTGCCTCCGTACTTTCCCCAGGCTATAATACAACAGTTAACTCTGCGCTTTCGAAGGTCGTCGCAATTTCAAACTCATGGGGTACACCCGATTGCAACGACTCGACGTGGATGCAATATGAGATGGAAGCCGCAGCTCGAGGCATTACTGTTCTTGCCTCATCCGGAGATAATGGAAACACACCGTCGCCTGTCCCTTCGTTTCCAGCTTCCATGGCATATAATGACTTCGGAACAATGGCAGTGGGAGGTTCTTATTCTGAATTATCTGGGACGCAGTCGAGTAATGGATCCGGAACAACCGGTATATTGTCTCAGGCTGTATGGTTCAACACCCCTTGCAAGGGAAATGGCTCCCAGGGCGGTGTAAGCAAGATTTTTTCCGAGCCTAATTGGCAACTCTCCTCGTCGGATGCGAGCGGAGTGATATCGGGGGCAGCAAATATAACTGGCGTTTCCTCCGGCAGAGGAACCCCGGACATTGCTGCAGATGGTGCGAACATGACAATTTACATCTCCATAAATGGTCAAACTGGCTATTTCCTTGTGGATGGTACAAGCATTGCATCACCGCTAGTCGCTGGTCAAATAGCTACGATTGATCATTCACTTCACAGCCCCGAGGGTTTTATCAATCCCCTCCTTTACAAGTTTGGACAGGAACAGGTCTCTGGTTCACTTCATGGAAAACCGGTTTTCTACTTTATAAACAATGGATCAAACGCAGACTTCAAGGCTAACGACGGTTATAGCCTGGCAGTTGGATGGGGGAGTATAAACTCCTATAATCTCATAAACGCCCAACTGGGGCACAAAGTTAGTTTTAATGAAACTGGCCTATCGTCGGGCAAATGGTATGTAAACATTTCCGGCGCTTCCGAAGACGCATCGGCTGGTTCGAGTGTTGTATACTGCCTCCCGAATGGATCTTATTCTTTTAATGTTTCAAGCACTAATGAGTCTTACTCTTCTTATCCGTCTTCAGGTAATATCACCGTGAATGGATCATTAACGGTGGTGAATATCACATTCAAGGTCTCAAAGTTCGCTGCTTCGTTCTACCAATCAGGTCTGCCGTCAGGGATAACATGGTCGGTAGAGATCTCCAATTCATCCGGAAATTTGGTTACTCAGGACTCCTCTTCAACTTCAATACGATTCATGCTGAGTAATGGATCTTATAATTATTCTGCCAGAGATGCTAACCTGGACTACAAACCTGCGAATGGTCAAGGAACCTTCTTGGTTTCAGGAAATAGTACAACCTCAATGACGATAAAGTTCTATCCAGTCTTATACAGAGAGACCTTTTCAGAGGTGGGAATGCCTGCCGACTACTGGTATGTGAACATAACGAATTCCTCCGGAAAAACTTTTCTTGCATCATCTAACAGCACGAATATCACCCTAGATTTGATGAACGGTACCTACACATATCGCGTAGGGACTACAAACAGGATTTACTATAACTCTTCAACCGAAACGGTTGTACTTTCTGGTGGTAAACCGTCGACTATAACTGTAGAATTCAATACTTACCTGATTCCTGTAGTATTCAACGAAACTGGTCTACCAGATGGTATGTCATGGTCCGTCACGTTAGGGACCAAGACAATTACATCCAGCAACACGTCTATTGTCTTTTACGTATGCAATTCAACGCTTTCATTCAATATTTCGAAATTAACGGGCTTCGATGCAACGCCTTCATTCGGATCAGTTACCGTTAACGGAAATGAAATAACAGAATCAATTACTTTTTCCGCCCTAAAGCAAACTGGAATAGTTAATCTGAATTACACCTCTATCTTATCGAACAGAGTTTTTCAGGTCTTCATTACACTAATAGGGTTAATCCTGATATCAACAGCGGCCATAGCTTTGGGACGCAGGCAGAAGTGATTGCATTTTTTTTTATCTCATGTTATACATAATCAGAAGGTAATGTTTTCAATGCAAATTTAGAGCAATAGTGTTTGAGAACAATAGTTGCACTGGAGACCTCCGAAATTTGGGAAACAATAAATATATTACAGATATATGATCGAGCGTGGATTATCTGAATTTCCGGTGTGGTGACTGATGTACCTTTTCTCTATTCTACTTCTGGCTGGCGTCATTATTTCTATCTTACTTTTCCTCTATACCGTATATTCCCTGCTATGGTATGCCTTCAAGATACCACAGAAAAAAGTGAAGATGAAGGCAAATGTCGGAAGAAGGCTCTTCTATGTCATAAGAAACGTTTTTCTGCAGGGGAAACTTTTCAAGGACTTATCCGGAGGAATAATGCATGCCATAATGTTCTGGGGATTTATTGCATTCGCCGGATATTCCCTCAGTTTCTTCTTTACTGGTCTTCTGCCCGGCAAGACGCTAATTCCGCCAGGCGGTTTTGCAGATGCCGTGTTCCTCACCGTGGATATTCTAGCTGTGATACTGATAGCGGACGTAATATACGCAGTATTGCGCAGGTGGGTCATCAAAATTCCAAGGTATCAGGGATATAACGGGTTTGAGGCAGCTTTCATACTCTTCCTGATTGGCACCCTGATGGTCACTTACTACATACTCGGTATATTGAGAATTGACGGTGTATCGCAGTCAATTCCTGGAGCCATTATGGAAGGACTTCCGGTAAAATACACTCCAATAACGTATGCACTGGCAACTTCACTTCCAAAGATAACAGGGCCTGCTGGTTACTATCTTTACTGGACAACATGGACAATCCATGCACTAGATTTTCTTGTTTTCCTTGTATATATACCAAGATCAAAGCACCTTCACCTGCTTGCGGCCCCGTTCAACGTCCTTCTGCTGAAAGACACTCCACAGGCACAGTTAATGCCGATAGATTTTGAAAAGGAGACCAAGTTTGGCGCAACTGATATCCGTGACTTCACGTGGAAGGATTACCTGGATTTCTACGCCTGCACTGAATGCGGAAGATGCACTGCAAACTGCCCCGCAGCAATGACAGGAAAAACACTCTCGCCGAGGGACATAATATGGGACCTCAGGGAGGTAGTACTTGCAGAAGGCCCAGAAGTCAGGAGGTCTCATGGAGATCCCGCCAAGTCTGACCTGACAAAACCAGTCATAGGATCAGCGATAGCAGAGGAGGATCTCTGGTCTTGCACGACCTGCATGGCATGTGTGGAGCAGTGCCCGGTGATGATTGATCATCTTGACAAGATCGTGAATATGAGGAGATCATTGGTGCTGAACGAAGGAAAGGCGCCCAAGGAAACAATTGACATGTACAGGAACCTTGAAATGTACAATTCACCATTTAACAATCCACAATCTACCAGGGCGGATTGGGCAAAGGATCTTGGAATTAACATTATATCCAAATCCCAAAGCGATGATTTTGATCTCCTTTACTGGGTTGGCTGTGTGTCGAGTTTTGATCCAAGGAACAGGGAGATAGCAAAATCTGTCGTCAAGATATTGAAAGAGGCAAAGATCAACTTTGCTATCCTGGGAGAAGAGGAAAAATGTACCGGCGATCCGGCTAAAAGAACTGGAAATGAATACATGGCACAGACTCTGGCGACCCAGAATATTGAGACGCTGAAGAAACATAAAGTAAAGAAGATAATTACAGCATGTCCCCACTGCTTCAACTCACTAAAGAACGATTATGCCTCAATGGGATATTCAGTGGAGGTCTTCCACCATACAGAATATATTGCCAAGCTTATTGAAGATGGAAAAATAAAAGTTGCAAAGGAAGAGAATAAAGAAGAGAAATATACCTTCCATGATCCATGTTATCTAGGAAGATACAACAGGGTATTTGATGCGCCACGGGAGGCGCTGGGCTCGGTATCAAGCAACGTAGTGGAGATGGCAATGAACAAGACAAAATCTTTGTGCTGTGGAGCCGGCGGTGGCAGGCTCTGGATGAACGAAACCGTTGGCACCAAAATATCCCATAAAAGAATGGAAATGGCGGATCAGACTGGAGCTACAACGCTCGTCACAGCATGTCCATACTGTATGATCATGCTTGATGATGCCAGAAAGGTGACAAACAGGGAGGAGAAAATTAAAATTAACGATCTATCGGAGATAATTGCAAGCAGGCTGCCCTGATCCTTTTTAGAAGATATCGCCGAAACGCCTGCGGATCGATAGAATTAAACTTCAAGTGATATTCTCACCTTATGAAAATAGAGAAATACGATATATCGTTAGACGTCGATTTTTCAGCCCACTCTTATGCCGGTGAGGAAACCATAACTACAGAAGGTGAATCCGAATCCCTGTTGCTGAACGTATCCGGTCCAGTAATTGATGCGATGGAACTTGACGGTTCCAAAGCCCAATTCCAAAAAGGATCCAAGAAAGATGAAGTTATCGTAAAGGGCAAATTCGGAAAGAAATCATCCCTGAAGATCAGGTTTCACGCAGAAGCTTCCAAAACACTTATGGGCCTCTATCTTGCCAAAGCAGTTGACGGGAGCGAGATGCTGACGACACAGTTTGAATCCACCGGAGCCAGGATGGCTTTTCCTTGCGTCGACGATCCAAGCTGGAAGGCTGTCTTCAGGCTCACTGTCAAGGTTGATGATGGCCTGGATGTAATCTCAAACATGCCTCCAAAGAATGTTGAAGCCTTGAAGGGCAGAAAGACCTATGTATTTCACGAGACACCGAAGATGTCCACATACCTCCTCTACCTGGGAATAGGAAAGTTTGAAACTAGAGCTGGAAAATACAAGGACAAGGATGTGTATCTAAGCGGCCTTGCAAATAATCTTGACAGCACTGACTTTCCTATAACGGTGGGAAAGCAATCACTTGAGTTCTTTGACTCATACTTTGGAATAAATTATGCACTTCCCAAGATGCATCTCATATCTGTGCCAGAATTTGGCGCAGGAGCAATGGAGAACTGGGGTGCCATCACTTTCAGGGAAACCGCTCTGCTTGTGAACAGGAATACAAGCGAGATAACGAAGAAAAGAGTCGCTTCGGTAATAGCGCATGAAATAGCGCATCAGTGGTTTGGCGATCTTGTCACGATGAAATGGTGGAACGATCTCTGGCTCAACGAGAGTTTTGCCACATTCATGATGTACAAGATGGTTGAAAAATACTACCCGGACTGGTACATAACTGGCGAGATGATGCTCACACGAGCAGCTGGCGCATTCAACGACGATTCACTTCAGAAAACGCATCCGATTGATGTGGATGTAAAGGATCCAGAGACCGTGGCCCAGATATTTGACCAGATAAGCTATGGAAAAGGGGGCATGATACTGAGAATGATTGAGAAATATGCAGGTTATGAAGAGTTCAGGGAGGGAATTCAATCCTATCTGACGACATTCTCCTACCAGAACGCAACTGGTGCAGACTTGTGGAAGAGCATTGAAAAGACTTCCGGCAAGCCTATCAGCAAGGTAATGGAAGCCTGGATCAAGCGGCCTGGATACCCGTATGTATTGGTGAAGCTCAATGGACAAAAGCTTCATCTGGAGCAGAAACGCTTCCTGCTTGATGGAACGCAGTCAAATGAGACCTGGCCGATTCCGCTCACTCTGAAGAGAAAGGGAAAGGAGGAGGCATTGTTGATGGAAGCAGACCATCTGGATATAGATGCTCATGATTTTGTTAAACTCAATGCCGACGAGTCAGGTTTCTACAGGGTCCTATATGATGAGGCGTTGCATGAGAACATGCTCAACAATATGAGGAGTATGAGTTATCTTGACAGATGGGGCATCGTATCAGACATGTTCGCATTCCTGGTGTCGGGCAAGCTTGATTTTGAAAAATATGCGCATTATCTTTCCAAATTCAACGGAGAACAGGATAACACTGTCGTGCAGGAAATCTCGTCACAGTACCAGCAGTTATATCTTCTCGATTACAGGAACAAGAAGCTCGTTGATCTTGCCACAAAGTTCTACAAAACACAGCTTGAAAGGCTTGGCAGCATGAAGAAGGGCGAATCCGTGAATGACACCATTCTACGCGGTACTTTAAGCGCAAGGCTCGCGATGATGAACCCTGGCTTTGCGTCGGAGCTTTCGAAGAAGTTTGATACTATGGAAGAGGAGGTTCCAGACATGAGAGGGGCCATAGCACTTGCTGCTGCGCTGCACTTTTCTGATGTCAGGAAATTGGCTGACAAACTGGCAAAGGTAAAGAGCGATGAGGACCGGGTCAAGATCATATCGGCTATGGGCCACGTTAAAGGCGAAGAGAGTTACAACTTTGTGACCAAGCTGATTGATGATGAGAAGATCAAGAAGCAGGATATAACATCCTACTTCTCATCTCTCGGAGCAGATCCTGCCAACAGGGATCTTTCGTTCAAGGTACTCCCGGAAATTGTGAAAAGGATGTCCAGTGTTTTCGTGGGAACAGCAACGCCTGGCAGACTGGTATACGGAGTCACCCCATATGTTGGACTTGGGCGGTCAAAGGAGATGGAGGGACTGTTGAAAAAGATAAGTACTCCTTTGCTGGAGAGAGGAATCGCTCAGGGTCTTGAGTCATTAGCAATAAATGAAAAACTTTTAAGAGCTCTTCGAGCAGGTTCTTAAGTTTATTTCAATGAATTTTAGGGTCTATTGCGACCCATTTTTTTTTAATTCTTATCGTATCCAGAGATGTCTCTCATTATTCAGGAATGGATCTTGACTCGAACTGCGATTTGTGACATTATTAAAATCTATCGGCACTCATATCAGCATAATTCATTTTAATACTACTTGTATCATGGAAGAGATAATTATGCCCGAACAGAAAGACGCTTTCATCGTTTACTATAAAAGGAGCCCGTTTTCAAGATCAAGACCAAATGACCCAGAACGTGATGCATTCAATGGAATCAGGATGGATGAGGTTCTTGCCAACCTCGTAAACGATTCTATTTCTTCCACGGGAGTGCACTCCCAGGAGATATCTGATTTAATTACAGGCTGTGCTCTCCAGGCAGACGAAAACTGGACATATGGTGGAAAACATCCAGCCCTGCTTTCAAAACTGCCTGTCAGCGTCCCGGCTATGGCAATAGATCGGGCGTGCTCCTCTTCCCTGAATGCAATAAGCATAGGTGCAATGGAGATCATGACGGGGAATGCGGATATTGTTCTGGCGGGAGGTATGGAGCACATGACGCATGTTCCACTTTCAAACAACCCGCATATCAAGCCTAACATCAAATTGCTTGTTCGACCGGAGTATGCCAGACTTGACATGAATACCGGCTACTCTATGGGTCTTACCGCTGAAAAGCTTGCAGATCTAAAGGGAATTGGAAGAAAGGAGATGGATGAGTTCTCCTTGAGGAGCCATAAGCTTGCAGCAGATTCCGGGGATAAATATCTTCCGGGTGAGATACTTCCCGTCGAGGTCGAGAAGGACGGTAGCACCGTGAAGATAGATAAAGATCAGAGCATCAGGAAAGATACAAATCTCGAACAGTTGGAAAAACTGCAACCCGCATTCAAACCGGGAGGAAAAATAACTGCAGGAAACTCGTCCCCACTCAACGCAGGCGCATCTCTTGTAATGCTTATGTCCGGGGCAAAACTTAACGAATATGGTATAAAACCGCTTAGTAAAATACGGGGTTTTGGATGGGCCGCTGTCGATCCATCCATAATGGGGGAAGGACCCGTTCCTGCAACCAAAAGAGCTTTGGCCAATACCGGGTTGACAGGGCAGGACATTGATCTCTGGGAGATTAACGAGGCTTTTGCCGTTGTCCCGTTGAATGCAATGAAGGAGCTCAATATTCCAATTGAAAAGGTGAATGTCCATGGGGGAGCAATCTCCATAGGTCATCCTCTCGGCGCATCTGGAGCAAGGTTGGCTGGAACACTTTCAAGAACGCTTCAGGAGAAGGGGAAGAATCTGGGTATAGCGACACTTTGCGTCGGCGGTGGACAGGGATATTCAATGGTTTTGGAAAGGGTGTGAAAATATGGATTTTGACTTGCCCGAGGATATAGTCCAACACAGGGATAAAGTAAGGGAATTTGCTCTGAAGGAATTTACTCCCGAGATTGCCAGGGAGCACGACTTGGAGGAGAAGTATCCCGATGCATTGAGGAAACTGGCATTTGACAGGGGAATTGTCGATTTCACAAGTCCATGGAAGACGCTTGTTGCCATTGAGGAACTGTGCAGGGTGGATCCAGGCCTCGGTATTTCTGTCACTGTTCCTTATTTTGGAGCTGAGACGATCATGCTTTTCGGAAGTGATCTGCTGAAGGAGAAGTATCTTGCGAAGGTCAATGCAGGAAAAGCAATGATGGGGCTTGCAGTCACTGAACCAGGCGGAGGCAGCGATGTCGCTGGTATAAAGACAGAAGCAAAGAAAGTCGAGGATAAGTACATAATAAATGGCGCAAAGATGTTCATCACAAATGGATCTATTGCCGATTTCTTCGTCATGCTTGTTCGTACATCGAAACCTGACAACAAGAGGCATCACGGCCTGAGTATATTCGTTGTGGATTCCAAGAGCAAGGGGTTCAGTGCAAACAAGCTCAAGGGAAAGCTCGGTGTTCGTGCAACAGATACTGCAGAGCTGGTGCTGAATAATGTTGAGGTACCTGCGGAGAACATGATTGGTGAGGAAGGCAAGGGTTTCTACTATATCATGACTTTTTTCAATATAAGCAGGATTTTTGTCGCAGCACAGGGTCTCGGCGTTGCCCAGGGCTCTCTTGACCGAACATTGGCAATCCTTAAAAACAGGAATGAAGGGTATAAAGGTATGGAGGAAGTTAATTTCACGATAGCCGATATGGCTACAAGAATAGAGGCTTCAAGGCTGCTCACGTACAAGGCAGCATCATTTCTTTTCCAGTTCAAGCCGAAACCTGAACTGACGAGCATGGCGAAGGCCTATGCTTCAGAGTCTGCGGTGTTCTGTGCCGAGAAGGCGCTCGAACTGACAGGGCTGGAAGGGATAACAGGAGATCTCGAGCGGTATTTCAGGGATGCAAAGATACTTGAGATATGGGAGGGAACTAGCGAAGTTGAAAAACTTGTGATTTCGAGGTTCCTAACCAAGGAGGAGAAAGCATGAGCGACGAGCAGAGATCTATGCTTATATCGGCCGCCGACGAATTTTTCTCCAAGAATGTCGAACCTGCAAATGCCTTGATGGAGAAGGATGGCATCAGCGGCGACCTGATGTCAAGGATCGGATCCCAGGGATTCGTAGGACTGCTATTCCCCGAAGACATCGGTGGATCAAATGTCGATGCTGCAACATATTTGCTTATGCTTGAGGAATTTGCGAGGTTTTCCCCGTCGGTTGCCTTGCTGATAGCAGTGCAAAACAGCATCGCATATCCACTACTCTCGGCGACCGTGGAGGGCAAGGAGGTCCTAAAAGCAATTGCCATGGGCAAGAGGACCGCAGGAATTGCTCTTTCGGTATCAAGCATGAGCAGAGAATCCGTTGGGAACCTTAAATTGGAGAAGGGAGTCCTGACCGGCTCAAAGAATTACATTCTTTCTCCTTCTTCTGAAACAATAATCGCTCTTACAGATGATAAACCGGCGGCCATAATCGCAACTAAGACGGGCCTTCCTGTGAAGAAATACCATGCACTTGGTTTTCGTGGGAATGGAGTGGGCGCTGCAACCTTTGATAATGCTGAGCACATGATTCTGATGAGAGAAAACGGAGATCAGAAAATGCGACAGATCTTTGACAACCTTGACCTTGATGTTGCGGCAATAGCGCTTGGGATAGCCAAGGGAGCAATGCAGAAGGCAATGGACTATTCAAGAGTGAGAAGCACGTTCGGTCATCTTCTCAAAGACTATTCTCCTGTTGCATTCTCAGTTTCATCAATGCTTGAGGAAGTTTCACGTCTCACGGCGGATCTTGAGCGCACTGTGGATTTAGATGCAGCCGCCAGAAAGCATTTCAAGATAAGAGCAATGGACCTTGCTGTCCAGGCTTCGAGGCAGTCTATCCAGACGCATGGCGGTTACGGCTACCTGCAGGATTTTGGCGTGGAAAAGTTTTACAGGGACTCAACCTCTTTGCTTGCAATCTTCGGCGAAGGCTACAGTGACAAGAGGGACCTGGCAGATCAGGTTTACGGAGAAAAGTCTGGATTCCTTTAGGAACCCGATACAGGGTTTTTCCATCAAGAGGTGCGGGATTTCAGCTAAGAATTAGTATCCAGGCCTTACGAGGCCTCCTATTAGTCCTCCAAGCCCAGGCAACAGGACAAGATAGAATAATGTCTTCTCAACAAGCGTGAGGGTACCCAGATTTACGAGCGTCAGTATCTGAATGTCTGCATTCCTAAGGATGGAAAAAGTTGAGATATCGCCTAGCATACTGAACATGTATGTGTTTAGATTGAGCACTGCAACAATTATGATAACTGCGACAAGTATGAAACCCGCAAGAACCGTCGAGAGCACTCCCCTTGTTACTCCTCGGGAAACAAGTGCAGCAATCAATCCTGCAAAAATAACTGCATAAACCGAAACCATGACCAGAAGGGGGATAAGTATAATTGCTGTTACAACTCCGCCCATGAAGCTTCCAAATCTCTTTGGTGTCTTAATCATCCTCTGATTGTATTGGAGAACGTTATTTAATTGTTCTTATGCAGATAGAAAGGTTCCAGGAAGACCTGTCAGGATTTATAGTTACTTTGCATACTGTCAAAAGATGATCGCCGGCACAAATGCCTCTATGCAGAAAAAGTCGCCATACATCACTTTCAACAGAGAATCCTGGAAAGAACTGAGGAACTCAACCCCGTTGACACTCAAGGCCTCAGACCTTGAGGAAATAAAGGGACTCAACGAAAAGATCTCCCTGGATGAGGTTGTTGACATATATCTGCCACTTTCAAGACTGCTGCATTTATATTATCGGGCATCAAGGGAGCTTTACGCTGCGAGAAGGGAATTTCTTGGGATTAAGCATGAAAAAATCACATTCATAATTGGAATAGCGGGAAGCGTTGCTGTTGGGAAGAGCACAACTGCAAGACTCCTGAAAACACTAATATCCGCCTGGCCTGAAAAACCTTCGGTGGATCTTATACCCACTGATGGCTACATTTTTCCAAATAAGATTCTGCAGGAAAGGAATATCATGAACAGGAAAGGTTTTCCTGAGAGCTTTAACGTGAAGGAGCTTATATCCTTCCTTTATGACCTGAAGTCTGGAATCGGTGGCCTGAAGGTTCCGGTATATTCACACCTTCTCTATGATATTGTACCTGGTGAATACATTAGAGTGGATACGCCTGACATACTGATTCTCGAAGGCCTCAATGTGTTACAGACAAGAGGGATGAAGCAGGCACCGGAGCCAGAGCTTTTTGTTTCTGATTTCTTTGATTTTTCCATTTATCTGGATGCGAATGAGTCAGATATCAAGGAGTGGTTCATAGAGAGATTCAAGGTACTCATGAAAACTGCTTTCCAGAAAAGAGAGTCGTATTTCCACTCGTATTCGGAGCTCGACCAGGATAAAGCTGTTCAGACCGCAGGGAAAATATGGGAGGAGATTAACGCCGTGAACCTGCGGGAAAACATTGCTCCAACTAAGTTCCATGCACACCTGATACTTGAAAAGCAGAATGATCATTCGATAGGTAAAGTGTTGATGAGGAGAATATAGGGAATCCAGCGTAAATGGATGAATGATAACGATAAATAACAACCTGCGTATGCTCTTGCGTTAACATGGAAACTGGAAAAGAAGAACCCACCAACTACAACAATGGAAGTGGCCCAAGTTATATGGCACCTGTACTGGGCTCTTTTTTCGGCTGGCTAATGGACGGGTACGTGACGATAGCCTATCTAATCCAGGTATCCACGATCATTCCGCTTTTCTTTCCTGGCAGCCTTTATATTGTGTATTTCTTTATTTTTGTGGTAAACGGTATTGCACGCGCCATAGGTGCAATATTCCTTGGAAACTTTATTGGTGATAGGCTTGGAAGGCAACGAATGCTGGTTGTCACAATACTGATATTTTCGCTGACTAGCTTCGCCCTAGGCTTCCTGCCTACCTACGCCCATATTGGCGCACTTGCCCCAATAACAATGGGAATACTCCTCTTCTTTATGGGTCTCTTCGCCGGCGCCGAGTATGGCGGTGGAACAGCGCTATCCATGGAGAGTGTTCCCCGGAACAAGAGAAACCTGCTTGGAGCGTTCGTTCAGAGCGGATTCGGCGTTGGATACGCTCTTGTCGCCTTTGTCTTCTATATACTCACCGACTTCTTTGGCAGCAATTACAGCAATATCGGCTGGAGGATACTCTTCTTCACCACAATAGTACCTGGTCTTTCTACCTTTGTGATACGGTACAAGGTACGTGAATCCTCTGTTTTCGAGAAAGCGAAGGAGAATAAGGAGCTCCTGCAGAAACCTGTATTTTCATTGTTCAGGCAATCTCTCGTTCCATTGCTTATTGTTGTTGCAATCGCAGGGAGCCTCCTGTTTGTAAATACGGCAACATTCAGTCTTTATCCGACAATATTTGAGCAGGTCGATCACTTTTCCAATCCCACCACCGGATTCTGGATTGCAATAATCAACCTGGTTTCCATTGGAGGTGTGGTTCTCGGCGGCGTCATTGCTAACAGATCTTTGAAGAAACTTGTTTTCATGAAAATTTACGTGGTTGCATTCATAATAGTCTCTGTCTTCACAGACCTATTCGCCTTCAGAACAAACCTCTCTGCAGTGGTCATAGCATTCTCTGCACAGGTATTTGTGGAGGCCATGATCTTTTCCACGCTTCCGGCATTCATGGCTGAATCCTTCAGCAAGAAATATCGGACGACCGGTGTAGGTTTCGCATACAACCTGGGAGCCACCATAGGATCTGTTGCCTTATTGATAATCCCCTACTATGCGGTGATCTATGGCTGGGCTTATTACTGGATATTGGTCGTCCTTGCTTCGTCGTTTGTCCTGTTAGCTGGAATTTTTATTGCGGGATATGCCGCTGCAGGGGAACAGAAGCAGGTCGATTACATAACTCAATAATTGCAGTGACTATTAAGGATCACTGCTCAACAAGGATCCTGCCCTCACCAATAACCATCGAAGGATGGCTGGTCAGATCAAATGGATCCCCTGACCATACTACCATGGATGATTTGTAGCCCTTCTTTACGCTCCCGATGCCCTCTGCTCCTATGATATGAGCGGTAGCACTTGTTACATGAGATATTGCTTCTGCCTTGCTCATCCCGAACCTAAGAAAGTGTCGCATAGTGTAGAACATATTTCTCTGCAGAATAACGGGATGGTCGCTCATCATACCGAATTTAACGCCAGATTTCATAACATGCTCGCAGTTCCGCCACGTCTCATGCTTCAATTCGACCTTGTAAGGATGCGAATCCAGAGGACCATAAATGAGCGGTATGTTGAGCTTCCTGAGATCCTCAAATGGCAAAGCCCGGAAAATGTCGAGCCCATGGTTCACTACAAATTTAAACCCGAATTCCTTGGCAAGCTGTGTCGCAATGTAGAGGTCATCTTCCTTGTGCAGATGGATCATCAACTTGTATTTCCCGGAAAGTATATCCATGAATACTTCAGTCAGTGGTTCCATTTCTTCTGGGAGCTTCTTCTTTTTGTCCAGAAGCTTTTTTGCCTTGACCGCCTTGGAGAAATTTTCACGTAATAAAGCCACCGCTCCCATCCTTGTCGAAGGTCTCTTGCCTTTCCATTCCACTGTACTTCGAGGATTGTAGCCGAGAGCGGCCTTGATTCCTATCTCCTTGATGAATGCATCTTTTGTGTTGCCGGCAAAGTTTCTTATCAGGGCAGCCTTTCCACCAATTGGGTTGCCGCTGCCCGGCAGCACAGTCGAGTAGAGAACGCCAGACTCGACGGATTCCGTGAACGCATGATCATCCATATAAATGCTGTCAATGGCCCTTACAAGCGGGTAAATGGAGTCCATTTTTTCGTTCGCTTCGCCCTCGTACATGGGTTCCCCTGCCCTGTCCATTCCTATATGACTGTGACCATCAACTATTGCAGGCGTGACGATACCTTCAGCAATAAGCTCACCTTCTGGCCTCTTTTTCCCGATATAACTAATCTCATTATCAAACGCAATGTACTGGTCCCTGCTTTCTGTTGTCCCGTCATATAGAGTGGTAGCCTTGATTACTTTCATAATTTGTAACCTTATGATTGTATTTATTTTTTACATATCACTTTTTTTCATGATTTGCTCAGATCAATTCAGATAATTGAATGCATCTGAAGCATTTAAAACAACTTCGAATATCTTTCATCTTGATCTTCTTACGATCGCTTAAGAATTTTAATTGTATTGCTAATGTGATCGATCATGAGATGGAAATGGATCTGGGACGTTAAGGCCGCAGAGGTTTATTTGATCGTGAAGTTTGTTGCCTTCGGTCCATTTATGCTTTTGATTCACAGCAACCAGAATGTTGGATCGATTATATTTGCGGATAATCCATTTGCCTATTTCATGATAAATGCTCTGGTAGTCGCCACGCTGGCTGTGTGTTTCATGTTTGTTGTTGATTCTTTTTTAAAGAAAAAATACGGAAAAGTCGATCTGAACATATTTCGATATCTTGAATCGCGCTGCCCATTGGATCAGATGTGTGGTATATTGTGTCAACTTAGTACAAAAATAACATATCCGGCGCTCCGATATGTGAAGGTTGAAGGGATCGCTTTATCGTAAGAGATATGTGCTCAT
This sequence comes from Thermoplasmata archaeon, assembly GCA_021821635.1. GTDB lineage: Archaea > Thermoplasmatota > Thermoplasmata > Thermoplasmatales > Thermoplasmataceae > UBA582. The sequence goes on from JAKACH010000012.1 coordinate 19,866, forward strand.
AAAGGCAGATAGCAACGAAGACCTTGGGATGGCACTGGATAAGATCAGGAAAAGGTTCGGATCGAAGATGAAATTCAGGGAAGATCCCTATGCAATTGTTCTGACCGACCAGTTCCAGAAAGACAGTCTCTGTCTCTACATAGAGAAGGATCTCAAAGGCACAGTTGTAGTTACTGTAAGCGGTACGATCAAGAAGTGCAAGGAGAAAATCGGAGCCTAGACATTACTTGCCGCCAATTATTCTGGCTTCTGCCTCGGACAGCAGCAACCTGGTTGCTAAAGATGAAAATTCCTGCCCGGAATATTGTGCAAGAAGCCGGAAAAACCATTCGTATGCCGAGATTGTTCCAGTGGATGAATGATTGAATCTGGCGAGCTTCAGCTGAACAGATTTTCTGGCTTCCCTTGAATCCCTTACAGCAGACATCCTGCTGAGGAAAACAGGAAACTGGAACTTCAGGAAATGCTTCGGAGAATTTTCCAATACGGATCCAGTGAGAGCAGCTATTTCCTGTGCATAGCCCTGGAAAGCGAAATGCTGTTTCTTGATCACATAGCCATTGTAAAGATCTGCGATTGCCAGGTTCTCGTAAGAGGATGCAAGATCCCCGGGGTTGTCCGCTACATCGACAAGATTCTCATCAATCCAGAGCAGGAACTGATCGACTGTAAAATCCTTATCTGCAATTGACGCCAGGCTCTTTACCGGATCCCTGTCTATCAGGATGCTCTCGAGTGACCTGAAAATGTTGCTAGGCTCATCCCTGTCTCCCGATATTGTTGCCGAGACAGTTGATGCAGCGGCCTCTACGTCGTTCAAGATTGCACGTATATCAGTTCCATTTCGCTCAAATATCTCGTTGAGGATTTCCGGTCCCAGAGATTTCCCCTCCTTTACAAGGATTTCCCTCACACGCTTCAATAGCTTGAGCCTGAAATTCTTGGAATTGTTGTCATTTCTCCTTGCAAACTGCTTAAACTCTATTGCATCCGAACCGGATATTACAGTGTCTGCGCCATTCTTTCTCCTGAACTCGTAGAAGTCGTTCATTGTCAGGATTATGGGACATGCGGTGCTCCTGATTATGGAACCAAGCTCCCGAATTCCTCCTGAGTCTGTCCCGGTTCTACCAGCGTCTATGTTATCGGCCTCGTCTATCAGTATGATCTTATCTGGCTTCTTATCAGGTTCGGAATAGTTGGAAAAAATGTCTCTAGTCATAGCCGCATTGCCGGCGATTTCCTTCATCTTATCGCTGTTTCTCTGGGATGACCCGTTCATCTCTATAACAGGTATACCAAAACTGCTCGCAATGCAGTAAGCAGTACTGCTTTTCCCAGTTCCTGGCGGCCCATAGAGGATGAGTCCCTTCTTCTGGGGCCTTCCGGAAATCCATTTCTCCACCCAGGAATATATCTTGGTGTACAGGTCATCTGTTATGACTATATCCTGCAGTGTCTGCGGTCTGTATTTTTCACTCCATGGCATCCTGTCTTCATCCCAGGAAAGGAATTCCCCTCTCTGAATTCTGCATTAACAGCATGGATAATATTTATTCTCTTTTTTAGATACCGGCGTGTTGTTTACATCCAAGACGCCTGTTCTTGTTGTTCAGAATTTTCTGAATAGTGTATTCGGACTTGTTGGCGTTTACTTCATCACAAGGTACTATCCGGTTGCCTGGGGTATACTTTCATTCGGCATTGGATTTGTTGGAGTCATGTCGTTTCTTACTGACATGGGTTATTCTACAGCATATGTCAGATACCTTTCATCGGGTGAGGATGAGGGATCTGCTAATTCCAATTACCTGCTGATCAAACTCGTACTTGGATTCATCTTTGCAGTAGCAACTTACGGCGCCCTTCTCGTCTGGACGGCTATACTGCACAAGGGTTTCGAGTATTCGGTAGAATACTGGGTGGTCCTGGGCCTCATACCATACTATTTCTTCGTAAGCATGGGTTCTTTTCCGCAGTCATACCACAGATCGCATATGCGGGCAGCCAAATATGCCATTCCCCTTATCGCCGATGCAATCATCAGAAATTCACTTTTCATAATGATAGGAGTAATCGCAGTCCTGAGACCTGGATTTCTTTCTGAGACCACTGCAGCTATTTTTGTTTCACTCGCATATGATTTCTCCTACTTTGCATATTTTGCCATATCCTACTACCTGGGCAGACCCTGGAAATTCTCTAAAATTAGCATGTCTGTTATAAAAAAGTATACCCGGATAGCGGTTCCCCTTTCACTTGCGGCAATAATAGGAACGGTGAATGGAAACCTTGACAAGGTTATTGTCCAGTTCTTCTGGGGGGATTTTGCAACGGGCGGTTTTTACCTTGCGCAAAAAATTGCACTGATACTTAGCAGTCTGGGCACAGCTATCACCACATTCTTCTTACCTGTGCTTTCAAGGTTGCATTCCGAGCAGGATTTGAAGAATCTTAACTCTCAGACAAACGAGTTCGAACGCCTTGTTGTTATTTTTATACTTCCATTTGTGGTTGTAAGTTTGTTCCTGAGCTATAATATAATGAGGATATTCAGCGCGATATACACGCCATACTCCGACATTCTTGCAGTTCTTTCGATAAACGCGCTATTTGTTGTGCTGATGGTTCCTTCAAGTTCTGCCCTCATAGCGAAGGGAAAAGCAAGATCGGTTGGTCTCCTTACAGTCATCACGCTCATCATGAATATCGCACTTAACCTGATACTTATACCAAGAAGTCTTTTTGGAATAACGTTCCTGTCTCTCGGCCCTCTTGGGGGAGGTGTCAGCTCGCTCATTGCCAGCGTCTTCCTGTACCTGTCTCTCAGGCTTTCTCTATACAGGACTTCCGGGATTTCCTTCAGTGCTAAGACGTTCTACCCTGCGGTACCAGCAGCTGTTGAAGCCTTGTTCATTTTTGTGTTTACGATGTATATCAATCCGCAGAGAATATTCATCCTTCTTCCGCTGGTCGTTGGTTCTGTGCTTCTCTTCATAGGTGTGCTTCTCCTGACAGGACAGATGCAGTGGAAGGATTTCTCTGCATTTGTGACAAACCTGCTGAACCCGTTTCACCTGACCAATACGCTGAAAAGCGAACGAAAGGAATGAATTTACATATTTTCCTTGCCGACGGTCTCCCTGGCTATGATGACTTTCATTATTTCCCTAGAACCCTCAGCCAGCTGGAATGATCTTATTCCCCTGAGAGCCCACTCTTCTGGACATTCCTTGGAATATCCGAAGGCACCCTGCCACTGAAGTGCATCGTTTATGGCGTCAAATGCCCATGTGGTGGTAAGGAGTTTTGCTACAGCAATTTCCTTGCTCACCTGGAACCTCGTGAAGCGTCCCGATTTTTGCTCTGCGGAATACATCCAGAGGGCCTTGTATGCAATGGTTCTGGCCGCTTCTATCCTGGCAACATGATCAGCCAGCTGGAACTGCAGACCCTGGAACTTGACAATAGGCTTGCCGAAGGCATCCCTTTGTTTCATGTATTCGACGCCGTTCTCCAGGGATTTAAGTGCGGCACCGGCAGATATAACGGATATTAGACCGCGGGCAAATTCGAAGCCTTCGTGTATTATCTTGAAGCCGCCATTCAGGTTTCCAAGCATGTATTCCCTTGGTATGCTGACGTCCTTGAAGCTGAATGCCGCCCAGGACGAACCTTCCCTCCCCATCTCCTCCAGGTAAGTAACATCAAATGATTTGTCGTACGGCATATAGAAGAGAGAGACTCCGTCTGTCTTCTTTGCCTGATCCGTCTTAAGAACAGTGACAAAACCTCCGCCAATCTCGGCTATGTCTCTGACAAGGCTGATATATGCCTTCTCGCCTGTTGCGAGATAGCTGCCTTTCTTCTCGATTGCATATGATTTCATTGACCCGATGTCGGATCCGTAATTAGGTTCAGTGGAAGCAATTCCAACTATTCTTTCGCCTTTGACCACTTTTGGCAGCAACTCCTCCTTCAGTGTTTGCGTACCATACTTGGAGACCAGGTAGGACCACGCGTTGTCCACAAGGAAAAGAACAGGTATGGATGCTGTAGGATCGGCTCTTGATATCTCCTCGGCAACAATGGCGGTAGAGATTGGATCGGCCCCCATTCCACCGTACTCCTCGGGCACGTTCATTCCCAGGAAATTCATTTTTGCCATTGCCTTCCAGATAGACTGCGGCATCCTCCTGTCATGCATCATCTGCTTAATTTTGGGTGAAATTTCGCGTTCACAGAATTCCCTAGCAGTCTGGCGAAGAAGTTCTTGTTCATCACTAAAAGAATAATCCAGCATAGATCATCAGCACATGATGCTTAGATTATATAATATCTAAATGCCATTCATATAGCAGAAAAATCGATCTTTGCCTTCGATGGATCCTTGCATATAAGTGAGACTCTGCTTTCCCTTCTCTCGGCTGTGTATACATAACCAAGATTTGCAGCTAATTTCCTTGAGAAATCTACAATAGAATCATGAGACGGCATATTGTCCTGGCTCAGGTTTGCTATGGATGCACCGACATGGACATACCCCTTTGACTCAATGAAATCGGGTTCAGCCCGCCTATCCATTGCCGTATATTCCTCAAGGAATGGAAAGTTTATGTCCTTCACGAGAGTGTGCCTGATAACTTTCCTTGTATCAAGTGATGGAAGAAGGTCCAGTGTACGGTTGAAATTCTCCCAGGCATTTCCGATTGCAGGATTCAGGACACTGTTGAATACAGATTTAGTTGGTCCGGCCACCGTCACATAAAGTTGTGTCGGCAGAGGGTCGAGTTTTTCAAGAACCATTGGAAGGGTTCCGTTTGTAACAAGGAAGGTTGAGATGCCCCTCTTCCTCGCGAGTGCTATGAATTCACCAAGGCGTGAATAAAGAGTGGGTTCGCCTGTAAGTGATATTGCAATGTGCTTCGGATCCTGGGATTCTTCCCACTTCTCTTTCGACACCAAAGGGTTTCCCTTGAATCCTGTGAGTAGTTTCTTGTGCGCCTTTATGCTTTCATTGAGTATGAATTCCGGATCGTCCTCGTCAGAGATGTGCATTCCGTCAAAGCCCTGGAACCGCCAACAGAAAGAGCAGTTTTCCGTACATGATGAAACAGCAGGTGTCATCTGAACGCACTGGTGCGACTTAATGCCGTAGAAGGTCCCCTTATAACAACCCTCTCCACCTCTGAGCTCGCTCTTGGTCCAGTGGCAGACCTTTACCGCAGAGTGTTTGCCAACGAGCGAATAATGCTGCTTCTTGTAAATCTGCTCGTACTGAGTTTCCACAGTTCCGGAATTAAGCTGTTTATTTAAGCTTTGACCATAGATGTATGTTATATCCTCTTTTAAAGCCAAAATGATTTGTCTTCTTCTCTTGTACTGGCCCTGGAATAATTGGACAATTTCTGGAATAAGTTGTTTGGCAACTTCTCACATCATTTTCTATGGAAAAATTAACCTTTCAGGATTTAAATACCTCTTCCTTTTCATCAACTTGATTGAAGATGATTGGTTTAAAAAATCGATCATACAAATGCTATAAAATAAGCCTAATTATGCCCGAGGAGAAAAAAAATTGCGTAATAGTTGGATTGAAAAAAAAATGAGAAAGGAGAGGGTTGGTGTCTCCAGTATTTTTATTGTTTTTTAGGTCCAAAGCCTTCTGGAATAACTTTGTTTCCGATTACCCCGCTGAACCATGTAACCAGAACACCAATCCATAAAATAGTCAGTCCAAGTGCCATAATAAGTTGTGATGACTTAGTTATGGCCAATATACCAACCAGGAGACCAACCCCGACCATGAGAAAGCCTACTACATATATCACAGTGTCTGAGACGTCTATTTTACCCTTATGGATGGTGTACCCTTCCTCTAATTGTTTTTCTGCCATTATTCAGCACCTCCTGAAACTTCGTTGGATTCGGTTAAGTCAGGCGAAGGCTGCCGCGTTGCAGTTGGTAATGGAAGACCAAGCTTCTCCCGCGCCTTATAGTATTCTTCGATCGTTGGCTTCTTCTCATAAAACCAGACAAGGGCAGCTGCAACCAATGCAAATATGGTTGCTACCAGGAATGCAAGTATCCAGGATAGATCTGTAAATGTCACGGTTCCTGTGTATGTACCAAACACAGCTCCCCATCCATAGCCGCTTGCAAAAACAAGCAAGGTTGTTGCTCCTATTCCACCAAATGCGCCTCCAAAGACTTTCAGCGTGTAAGGAACAGACCAGTTGGTTGCAACGTAGTTCTCACCAAAGTAGTCAGAAATAATCAGCCAGTCAAATACAAAGCATGATCCGGAAACGGCGCCTGTGAGAACTGCAAGTACCGCCCATATAATTGCCTGATGCGCGAGGCCAGCAGCCAGCACTCCGAGACCGCCTATACCCATGAGTAAGTAGAATATGGTTACCGCTTTCCTTCTGCCTATGAAGGTCGAGATCCAACCCTGAGTTGGTCTCCCTATGCCATCCGTAAAGGCAAATCCGGCTGCACCAACAGTAAAAGCTATGCCTCCGCCGAAGCCCATTGCTGCACCGAAAGGCGCATAGAGAGATACATTGAACAATGAAGCCGCAAGCGCAAGTGTGAAGGAAATCATCTGAGCCTTTCCCTGCCTGGTTGCAAAAAATTCCTGAGTTGTGAACTGTGCAACTGCGGGAGGGTTTTCCTTAAGCTCCCTGGATTTGGAGGTTCCAGCTGCCACAGCTAGTGGATCGACTTCAGCTGGCCACCAGTTCTTTGGCGCATCGCAAACAAGGAATGATGCAACTAGAAGACCTGCAGCGATGATAGCACCTGTCATATAAAGAATAAACTGGAAGTCACCAGGATAAAATAGGCTAGGGTCCGTGTATATTATAATGAACGGGACTGCACCATATGCCCATGCTCCATTCGCGAGACCAAGCCTCCAACCTCTCTTGTCAGGAAACCATTTTGAAATTACTCCACCGCCTGCTGCGTATCCGAGACCGGATGCAAGTCCGCCTAACATTGCGTATCCGACATATGAGATCCATGGGGAAAATGAGTTAGCGAAGAATATATAAGAAACTATGAGCAAAGCCGATCCCAGCCAGAGCATTCTCCTCAAGGAAAGGAGTCCTCTTTCCCTTAAACGTGAAAATATGTAAGCAGCCACAGTCGCTTCAAACAATACATACACAGTGTAGTTGAAGAAACCTTCCACGGTAGACCAACCGTAGTGGGAAATAACCAGTGAGGAAGCAGCCCCCCAGCCGTATTCCAGAACACTACCAAAGAAGAAACACATCCAAGCCCCGAGAACCATTGTCCTCCTGCTTAGTCTGTAGCCCAAGATTTTCTTGGTAACATCCTCCGGACGTTCTCCAACCCTATACTGCCTACCGTTTTTGTCCTTAAGTATACGGTATTTCCCATATGGCGATTTAATACTGCCGACGGAACCATCTATATTACTTTCAACTATATTAAACACCCTCCTTAATTCTTGCTTGAAAAAATATATTCAGATAGTCATATATGAAAATTTATTGTTCCAGTTCAAGTTAAGCTTAAATATTAACTAATAAGATTTCTGTTTATTATTTTCATACTGCTTAATATCCATTCTTTTGTGGTTTTAACTCATTGTGTGTTACTTTGCTCTTAGGTGAAATTAAGTTTTGAAAATCAAGTAAAAGACTAGGGTAGCGAAAGTCCTGATTTAGGACGTTGCAGAAGGCGTTAGTTGAAATTTGCTTTTTGACACAGTCAAAGGCAGTTGTAATAAATAGATCGTTTAATTGATAGAAACTATAAAAGGTGACTGAAACAAGGCCATAGGAGTGCATTTGCACCTTCCCAGATAGACAACCACAGAAGAAATTGAATCTAGAATGAATTTGAATAATATGAACCGTTAAAATTATTAATCGAAAGAGTGACCACGTCCACAAATTGTGATGAAATCCGGAAGAGTGGAATTCCAGATCGAGAGGTATTGGCGAATAAGCTAATTTCGTACCTGGGGAATGCTGAACTCTATAAATGGAAATAGCAAACCTCTGATGCTTCAGAGCTTACAAATTTATTAATGCCATAAATTATATTATTTTACAGTTAGCATTTTTGTAAGGAAGATAGTACTCCTTGAATAATCTAATTGAAAACTTAACAACTATGTAAAAATTTTAAACACAATATTATATTCAAGCTTCTTTCGTGACACAGTGATAAAATCAGTCAAAGGAGATTTTTATTTAAATGTAACTTTGATGACGAGGTTCCTCCGAACTAAAACTTTATTCGATCAACTTAGTGCAAAGCCGAACGGGATCTTTGAAATAAAAATTCTTATGTGCATCCTGAGTAGATGAAATTTTAATCCATTTGAATGATTTCTTCTAGTATGTAGAGACTGTGTATATTAAGTCAGCGGACAATGGCTGGGATAGAACTAACTTATTTCTGCTATAAAAAGAGGATATTCAATTTTGGAAAATTATAAGGTTGAACAAGTTCAAACAAAAGTAGTTAAGTTTTAGTTAGTTGTATAAGCAAGAGGATAAAGCATGATGCAAACTCAAAAGCCGCATTTAATAAGACTAGAGGTGAATTATCGTGGGATTTTCCAGAAAACATTGGCTTACCATATTTCTGGAGATGTAGTTTACGCTGCCCACAAGGAGGGAAAAACCGCGTTCTCTAATGGCAGGTACAGTGACGACCCACAGAGGAATGGTATACCGTGCGCAAACTTCGCCTATTTTTCAAAGGATCTTACTGAGGAAGACCTAGAAGCCGAGGCTAGCGCGTCCATGGATATCACGGAGGCTGAAGTTGTTGTGGTCCTAGACGACACGATGGTGAAAGGACTTGAGCCATGGGGTGGCTATGGAATAAGACCAATCAATGAGAAGGTCGTGAAAGATGGCGTGGTGCTTATCGTGAGCAACAGGAAACCGGCTGACCTTATTGCACAGATGGAAAAGAAGAAATTCCCATATAGAATTGCAATTCTTCCAGGAGAAGCCAGCTTTGCAGGCTTGTGGTACTTCAAAGATGACATGACAGATGTCAGGGTACTTGGCGCCATAGCAAAAGTAGCCCCTGAAATAGCATCAATTGACACAGTTGCTAATTATGTTGCCTCGAAGTACAAGAGTAAGGAAAAGGCTGCTGCTGCCAGAAAGGCATACGAGGAAGTCAAGGTATCAACGGTGAATGCAGGAGAAGGTATTGACTGGCCATATCCGAAGCCTATTCTTCCTGGCTGGAAAGATTTTGACGAAGGCGTATATGTAAAAGGCGTTAAGAGAGGATTCCAGATGGGTCCCAGAGGTCAGAACCGGAACCCTGATTTCAAGCGTGGTACAAGTAAGACACAGAGACCTGTAGTAAGATTTGACCTGTGCACAAAGTGTACACTCTGCTGGTACGACTGCCCTGATGAGGTCTTTGACCCTACAACAGATGGTCTATACGATGTGAATTATGAGTACTGCACCGGGTGTGGCAGATGTGCAGAGGTATGTCCTGTTGAGGATTGCATCGTCATGGTCGATGAACTTAAGTTTGAGAACCAGGATTCACCGTACGTCTTGTACAAGAAGGATCCGGAGAATTACGTCAAGTGGGCAGAAGACAAGAAGGGCAAGGAAAGACTCATGCCAAGTCCTGTAACGGGAAAGGGAAGCACTGTTTCCAAGGTTGAGACTCCAAAGCCTTTCAAGAAGGGAGTGGTGAAATAAAATGGTTGTTAAACAGGAAGAAAAATCCGTATTTGATCGCGAAGAATTGATGACTGGGACAGATGCAGTAGCAGAAGCTGTGAAGCTTGTCGACGTGGATGTCTTTGCTGCTTATCCAATCAGGCCTTATACAGGCGTTATGGACAGGCTCGCAAGGTTCATTGCGAACGGCGACCTTGATGCAGAGTACATTGTTGCAGATGGCGAGCACTCACAGTTTGAAATAGGAAAACATGCTTCGTCTGTCGGTGCAAGAGCGTTCGTTGGAAGCAGTGGAGTAGGATGGTTGTATGCAATGGAATCGATAGGAGTGACAGCTACAGACAGGCTTCCGCTTGTTGCTCTAGTGGGAAACAGAGCTCTGGATGATCCTGGTGCATTTGGTGTAGAGCATAATGATGCACTGCTTGTCAGGGATCTTGGCTGGCTCCTTTGCTGGGCATCAACCGCTCAGGAAGCCCTGGACACAACTTTAATTGCCTACAGAGTGGCAGAGGATCCCAAAGTAAGAATGCCGGCGGCCGTCGCAATGGATGGCGGTTACCTTACGCATTCACAACATATGGTTCGCGTCCCTACGAAAGAAGCTGTTCGTGATTTCCTTCCGACATATGATCTGGGAAACAGAAGAATGCACCCAGACAACCCCGTATCTATTGCACCCCAGGTCAATGAAGACTGGGTAATGGAACTCAGAAGACAGAATTATGAAGCGGCAAAAAGATCCAGGAAAGTCATCACTTCCGCCTATGAGGAGTATAACAGCATATTCCACTCGGATTATGAGGATCCATTCATCGAAGAAACAAACGTCGAGGATGCAGATACAGTTCTAGTGGGAATGGGCAGCGCTGCAGTGGTAGCCAGATCAGTTGCAAATGAAATGAGAAGGGAAGGCAAAAAGGTAGGTTTCCTGAAAATAAGATGGTACCGTCCATACCCGACGGATGAGATCAGGAAGGCTCTTAGCAATGTTTCAAATGTTGGCATAATAGAGAGAAACTTTGCAATGGGTGCACCTGATGATGGAGCGATAACCATGCATGACCTGCAGTCCGCACTGTATGACAGCAAGAACCACCCAAGAGTTGTTGATTTCATTGCGGGTCTTGGTGGAAGGGAAATTTCAAAGAAAGAAGTGAGGAAGATGTTCGAAATGACAGCCGACAAGAAGTCTCCTAAGGTTTCGTGGATCGGTTTGAGGGAGTGAAGGAGGTAGAATAAAATGGTTGAAGAAGTTGAAGAATTTAAGAATGCAAATCTGTACAAAGGTGTACACGCTGTTGACCTAGAGGAGCTTTACACATCCGGGCACAGGACGTGCCAGGGATGCGAGAGCGCGCTTGTAATGAGAGACTTTGTCAAGGCATCCGGCCCCAGAACAGTTGTGACAGGAGCCACTGGATGCATGTATGTAGCGAATACCTCGTACATGACAACACCCTGGATTGTGCCATGGATGCACACGCAGCTGGCAGCAGGAGGAGCTTCGGCGGTTGGTATGGCTGCGGGCCTTAAAGCACTAATGAGGAAAGGAAAGATCCCGAAGGAGAAGATCAACGTTATTAACTTCTCGGGTGACCTTGGAGCAGGCGATGAAGGCCTCGGAGGTCTTTCAGGGGCTATGCAAAGCCCGTATGATCTTCTAGTTATCGTCTACGACAATGAGTCTGCTGCGAACACAGATATACAGGCATCTGGGCTTACAACATGGGGAGCCCAGACCACTTTCAGCCCAACTGGCCCTGCAAAAAGAATATTGCACGAAAGATGGAAGAAGAATCTTGCCGCAATGATGGCTATTGGCCACCCAAATGTCAAGTACGTTGCGACCTCTTGTGCTACATTCCCTCCAACTGACTACATGAACAAGGTAAAGAAGGCTCTCAGCATAGGTGGACCAACTCTCATTCACACAATAGACCCGTGCCCCAAGGGATGGGATTATCACCCAAGATATTCACATGTACTGGGAGAACTTGCAGTCAAGACAGGCATATTTGCCGACTATGAAATAGTCAATGGCGAGGTCAGATATACATACGACCTTAGGAACAAGAAGAGAACCCCTGTAAGGGAATACTTGGAGAAACAGGGTAGGTTCAGCCACTTCCTTGACGAGGACTATGAATACGTTCAGGCAAAAGTAGATGAGATGTGGGATGAGTGGGAATTGCCGGGTATCCTGCCTATAAAGGCTGGCCTGAAAGTTAAAAAATAATATTTTTTCTCAATTTTACGCCAGGGGTTTTTATACCTTGGCTTCTAATTTCTTTTCTGTGTTCATAAATGAATAATCGCTCGCCAGAAGCACGTTGAATGTTTTTCTTTCTATTGATCTGAAATGATAGCTGAGAGTACTTTTTGGAATCTGGAGTTTCTTACTGAGTTCAGACATGTTAATTCTCCTTGGCCACTCAAAATAGCCATTATCCATCGCATTTAACAGAATGGTGCTTTCAGTTTCACTCAGTCTGTTAATAATATTCATAAGATTAAGCTGATAGAAAATAGAAGGATAATCGGAAATGAATTTCTTCTGCGATATGCTCTGAATTGATAACACAGTTGTGTTCTCATCGTTAATTGCCTCAGCTTTTAAAGGCGACCCATTGCTTATGTAAAACCATTTTTCGACACCGTTATGCACAACAACAGGATGTATCCTGAAACCAATGTTTCCAAGTTTATTATACATGGAAGTCGCATCTGAAGTATAGAAAAGATTTGCCATTGCCCCCTGTTTGGATATTACTGTAAAGTTCTTAATTTGCGGCCTGCTGGAAAAGTATCTCAACGCTTCATCCAGTTTTTCCTCGCTTGGCGAATAAAAAAATGAGAACATTGTTTGCCTAGACCCATCAAACGAGGTGTGCATTATCAGGATGTAGAGTTTCCTGAATATCTGGCTGGTCTCAATATGAGGGCAATCATTCTGCTTTACTGTTATTTCTGAAATTATCGTATTTTCTAATTCCGATTGAAGTATTAAATCTATCTCTTGACACTTATGTTTATCATTTATAATATTCGACCGATACAAGTATATTTTGGAGTGCCTTCTAAGTAGCGTCATATAGCTCATATGTAAGCGTATGATTGGAAATATCCGCTAGTTACTGTCCTTTATGGTGTATCGCAAAAGTCTTTATTGTTTAAAATGCGGCCCTCCATGATAAACATGCCTTAGCAAGTTCGACTTGGATATTTTTGTTTGACTAGACATCATTTTTAGTCTGATATTTAATTTCAATTTTGGAGGTAGTTTAAGATGACTGAGGAAACTGAAAAGCAAAAACAGATGGGGACTAGAATTCCCCTTTGGTTGATTGTATTTAGCATGATTATAGCGATGGTATTTGTTAGCCCATATGAATATTCATGGTCTCTGTTTACTGCACCCCTTGGAAAATTGTTTGGAATAAGTGCTACTGGATACATGATTTCCACAACGTTCTCCATATACATTATAGTGCAAGCATTGACGATGTTTTTCTCAGGGCGCTATCTTGACAAGAGAAGACACCTTACACCCTATTTTGTGGTGATTGCAGGTGTGCTGACCAGTCTTGGTTGGATCCTGAGTTCATTTACATCGAAGTCCACTGGATTGTACTATTTGTATGTTGTTTACGGTATTGGAAGCCTTGGACCAGGAATAGTGTACGGAGTGGGCATATCGACAGCATTGAAGTGGTTTCATGGAAAGACAAGAGGGCTTGCAGTAGGCTTGATTGATCTCGGCTTTGGCGCAGGATCTTTCGGAGTCTCTCCTCTTGTGTTGTATATAATTAAGAATTACAATTTCCATGCTGCATTCTTGTACGTTGGTCTTTTGATGCTAGTCATCATACCGTTCGGGATGTTGGTAAGATATCCACCAGCAGATTATGTCCCTGCAGGCAAGACAGCAGCTGAGGCTGAAGTTGTCAGGAAAAGAGTGAAGAAGAGCGGGCTTGAAGATAATCCAAGACAGATGGTATCAAGATGGCAATTCTGGGCCATTTATATTGGATTCTTCTTTGTTGCCGGTGCTTATCTTGGGATAGTCGGGAAGCTACCTTCCATAGGCTTAACAGTGACAGGAGTAGCAGTTGCTGGATATATTGCAGTATTTGTTTTCCCACTTTCAAATGGTATCGGAAGATTTGTTTCAGGTGTGGTTTCTGACTTCCTTGGAAGAAGAGAATCGATGCTACTGTTCTTTGGTATCGCGGGAATTGGCCTTCTTGCGTTGTTTTCGATGAAGTCTGCTGCGGCTTTTGTCGTGGTCATTATAATAGTTGCGTTCTGTTCCGGGCCACTATTTACTCTATGGCCCTCAATGGTAGGAGACTACTTTGGGGAGAAGAAGTCAGGCGGTAACTATGGTCTGGTTTATACTGCGAAAGCTATGGCGGGATTGTTTGCCGGGTACGGATTTGCAGTCTATTATACAGATTACGGAGTACATAACTCTCTGCTACTGACTGGTGCAATGATGATCATAGCAGCACTAATTGGATTCTCAATTGTTGTACCTAAGGTCAAGCAACATATGAATGCCGCCAAAGCAACAGCCCCTGGTAAACAATAAAACCTACTTTATTAACTAACTCATTTTTATTTATTTTATTTTTAATTTCTTTTGCCAATACCCTAGAGAATTTTCGAGCGCACTCTCTT
>JAKACH010000052.1 GCA_021821635.1 Thermoplasmata archaeon
GATATACATACCCCGGCTGGAGAACGTTTCCCCGGGGATCCTCGTTATGTTCTCAAATCGCTGCTTGATAAGCTTCAGAAAGAAAAGAAGCAGTTCTTTGTCGGTCCTGAATTTGAGTTCTTCCTATTCAAGTATGATCAGAACGGAAATCCGACAAACGAACCGGTTGACTTTGGTGGGTATTTCGACAACACACCGCTGGACAGGGCAGGATTAGTAAGAATGGACATACTTAATGAGTTGCATAAACTTGGATACCAGCCGGAAGCAGCTCACCATGAAGTTGCATTCGGACAGCATGAAATTGATCTAAGGTACGCACCCGCCCTTGTCATGGCAGATCGTGTTGCTATGCTGAAGAATATAATCAAGAATACTGCACAGAGACATGGTTATTACGCAACTTTCATGCCCAAGCCAATAAACGGAGTCAACGGGTCTGGTATGCACGTTCACCAGAGCATTATGTCCGTGGATGAGGAAACAAACTTCTTTTACGACGAAAAGACAAAATATGGTCTGAGCGAGATGGCAATGCACTATCTTGCTGGAGTACTTACCCATATAAGCGAAGCCTCAGCGATCCTTGCATCGTGGGTTAACTCATACAAGCGTCTTATTCCAGGTTATGAGGCACCTGTATACATCTCATGGGCAAACAGGAACAGGAGTGCACTCGTCCGCGTGCCCGCAGGCATCGGGAACAGGAAGAGAATGGAGTTGCGATGTCCTGACCCCGCTGGAAACCCCTACCTCCAGTTTGCTGCAATACTTTCTATGGGGCTTGACGGAATCAAGAACAAGCTGGAACCTCCGGAACCGGTGGAACGTGATATCTATCATATGACGGCCGAAGAGAGGCAGAAGCAAGGCATAGGCTCAATGCCCGAGAGTCTTGGCGAGGCTCTACACCATTTCAGGCAGAGCAAATTAATGCACGATAGTCTTGGATCCCACATCTTCGAGAATTTCGCAGTGGTCAAGCAGAGAGAGTGGGATTCCTTCAGGTCTTTTGTGACTAAGTGGGAACTTGAAAGATACCTTCCAAAACTCTAATTCATAGAACTAAAAAGGTGATCGCTGATATTGCTTTACTGCGGTGCCGGTTATAACCTTAAATCATGAACTAGTTATTTTTTTTGAAGATTTTCACCTGCAGCTAGATATGGAAACCAGAAGAAAGAATCTCATGCACATATTGCAACTTTCGTGGCTACAGGAATCGAGGAACGCACCAAAATTTGCGAAGGTATTAAAACACTTCTCGGAATAACATCCGCATGAAGGCAGAAGAAGCATATTCCATCAAAGTGGCATCCGACATCTATGTAGCAGAAGGGCGGGCGTACTTTACCGTAAATTGGATTGAGGGTAATGAATACAAGTCCTCCATTTACAGCTTCGATGGCAAAAAACAGGAAAGAGTGACCTTTGGCGGGCATGAGAAGAAGCCAGCAATCCACAACGGTTCTCTTTATTTTATATCTTATACCAAGGAGGAAGAGTCGCTATTTGTAATCGACGGAATGAAGGAGCCAAGCAAGCTATACTCGAACAAGTCTATTGGCAAATATATTTTTGTAAAAGATCGTGTGCTGGCAATCGTTCAGGATAAGGTCGACAAGGAAGCTCCTTTTATTGCGAATAAATTGAAGTACAGGTTTGACTCGCAGGGATATTTTAGGTCAAGAAAGAAACTTTCACTGATAGTACCGGAAGTCAAGGATCTGGTACAGGGAGACTTTGATGTTGTTGACGTTGCGACCAATGGAAGCCGGGTTGTATTCAGTGCCACAATAGAAGACGATGATACGGGCCTGCAGGATATCTATGAGATCAACATCTCGACGGGTAAATACAAAAGGATTACGACAGGAAAAGGAACGGCATCAACAGTCGCTGTTGCAGATGACGGAACTGTTGCTTACATAGGCCACAGAGATGGAAAAAAGCCATGGGCGGCTGCTAAGTTGATCTTTCCGGAAGAGGGTAAGAGCGTCGAAATTGCAAAAAGTGCCAGCAGTTCTGTCGGAAGCGACCTATTTATTGGTCCAGCCGAGTTGCTTATCCATGAAAATGGCTCATTCTACCTGATAGGCCAGGATGGGGGATCCTCTGCTATCTATAGCTATGGAAAGAAAGTCAACAAGCTGACGGGTGAAAAGATAAACATCAGGTCCTTCGGGGTTGAGAACGGTAAGCTCGCCTATGTTTATACGTCACCTGCCAAACCTTCGGTGGTCGTCTTCGGGAAGGAATTGGATCTAAATCCTGCAACTCAGGGGATCGTCCCACAAGAGATGAAGGTCAACGGACAGGATGCATGGCTGATGCCCGCAAAGGGAAAGGCGAAGGGTACTGTTGTATGTGTGCATGGCGGACCTCATACTGCATATGGATATACTTACTCAATCGAATTCAATTTCCTTGCTAACAATTCGTACAATGTACTTTTCGGAAACCCAAGGGGATCTTCCGGATATGGAGAAAAGTTCGCATCTCAGTGCGTAGGTGACTGGGGCGGGAAGGATTTCAAGGACATTCTTGGTTATATGGATGAAGCAGTCGCCAGGCATAAGGTGGCAGAGAACTTTGCAATAACTGGAGGATCTTATGGGGGGTACATGACAAATGCCGCAATAGTCCAGACGACACGTTTCAAGGCCGCAATTGCGGAAAGATGCGTCTCGAACCTAATGAGCATGTGCGGAACCAGCGATATCGGCTTCTGGTTCAACGCGATTGAGTCGGGGATCAAGGATCCATGGTCAGAAAGCGGGATGCGCATTCTATTGGAAATGTCACCCATCACAAAGGCAAAGAAAGCAAGAACGCCTACGCTTTTCATTCATGGGGAAGAGGACTACAGATGCCCTATTGAACAGTCTGAGCAGATGTTTACTGCACTGAAACTGAATGGTACAGATACTGCTCTTGCACGATACCCCGGCGACTCTCACGAGCATGCAAGGCATGGCGTTCCAAGGAACATGCTTGACAGGCTTCAGAGGAAACTGGAATGGCTGGACACCCATATGGTAAATAAGGCGCCAGGAAGATCAAAGAAGTAACAGGTCATTGATTACTGCGGTCGCAGTTTCGGTCGGTCCGTCATTGAATTCCAGAACAGTCAGCGGCGCCCTTCCATTCATGTATACAGTATATCCTAGACCTTTACCTTTCAGAGATGCAAGCGGATCAGACTGCTTAAGTTTTCTAAGCGTGGAGGAGGCAACAATTTTTCCATCCTGTACTGCAATTTCAGCCAGCAATCTGGTGTATTTCAGCCCAGGCACTTCCGGATCCAATCCTTCAACTCCCTCGAACCTGATATTATGCGGCTTCAGTGCAGAACCAAATATGGAATTTGCAGTAATCACAGTTTTCCAGGCGCTATCGTTTCCAAGTGTGTCAAAGTGGTAGTTTGCTTCAAGTATTCCCAGTTTGCCCGCTTCCTCGATTGCATGATCAAAAGTCTCTCCTTTTGCAATGCTGAGAAGCACAAAATTAGCTGCACTGTTTACCTGTCCGACGATTCTCGTAACCACGGAAGAGCGCAGGCATTCCTGGATGAAGCTGAAGAATGGAACACCACCAGCCACTGTAGCTTCGTATCTGATCCGTCTGTTACTCGAGGACGCGGCGCTCATTATCTCAGGCCAGAAATTAGCAAGGCCGGATTTGCATGCGGTCACCACATCCCTTGACTTGCCAAAAGATGTGAGATATAAATCTCTTGCACGTATCCCGTCGGAGGTGGCTGGCATAAGATCCACAAGCACGTCAAACTCTTTATCAAAAAGCGACTCCCTGTCTATCTCAGGATAACCAGTTCCCCAGATATCGCCTTTCTCCTTGTAATACAGAAGCCTCTGGGGATCCATTCCATACTCGGCATGGAGCACGTGATGAAAGTCGGCAGCAACCACTATCTCTATCTTTCTCCGAACCCGCTGCTCATAATAGTCACTGTTTTCGGCAAGTATCCTCAGGAAGCTTCTTCCAACCTGGCCAAGTCCAAGAAGAGCAATCTTCACTTTCAATTCCCTTGCAGCAGTATATTTGTCATCGCATTCTGCAGAATACCGCCTCTTTCAAAGTACAGTTCTTCTGCCTGGTTGTCTATTCTCACAACGAGATCCTCAACGCACTTCTTTCCGTTTTTATCCGTGTATGAAAGGATAGCTGTCCCCTTTCTCATTCCTTTGAACACCATCGAGAATGACTGCGCTGGATCTGCATTGAGGGCTGCATAACTCCTGCCCGGCTTGAATTGCAGTGGAACCACACCCATGCCTACCAGGTTTGAGCGATGGATCCTCTCATAACTTTCCGCAATGACGGCCTTTATACCCAGAAGGAAAGGACCTTTTGCCGCCCAATCCCTGGAGCTTCCTGTTCCATATTCCTTGCCTGCAAAGACAATTAATGGCTTGTCTTCTTTCATATACTTGAGAGCGGCATCAAAAACAGGCATCTCCTTATTTTCTGGAAAATACAGCGTGTTTCCGCCCTCGGTCTTCACAAGCTGGTTCTTTATCCTGGGATTTGCAAAAGTACCGCGCATCATGACTTCATGATTCCCTCTTCTCGAGCCATAGGAGTTGAAATCAGACGGATCCACCCCATGCTCGGTAAGATACTTTCCGGCAGGGCTTGATTTTGAAATGGATCCCGCTGGTGAAATATGATCAGTGGTGATAGAATCTCCCAGGACAAGAAGAACATGAGCATCCTCCAGTTTGTCAAGACTCTTTGATTCACCAGGGGTGAAATGGTCAAAAAAGGTCGGGTTCCGTATATATGTGCTCTTCTGATCCCAGCTATATGTTTCTCCCCCTTCTGAGGGAAGCTCTGACCAGCTTTTGTTGTAAGAATCCAGATCATGATATTTTTCCTTGAACACCGAGCTTGAAAGGTAGGTCTTGAGAACCTGGTCTATCTCCTTACTGGTTGGCCATAAATCCCTCAGGAACACGGGACTGCCATTGCTCGATGTTCCTATAGGATCATGCTCAAGATCAATCACAACAGTACCGGCAATCGCAAATGCTACAACGAGGGGCGGTGACATGAGATAATTTGCCCTCACATCCTTGTGGATCCTGGCCTCGAAGTTTCTATTGCCTGAAAGAACCGCGGAAACTGAAAGTTTTCCCTCATTTATTGCATTCTCAATTGCAGGATCGAGTGGGCCGCTGTTTCCGATACAGGTGGTGCAACCATATCCTGCAAGATAGAAGCCAAGCTTATCCAGATACTTCTGCAGGCCGGATTTCTCCAGATAGTCGGTTACAACGCGAGAGCCCGGAGCAAGGGAAGTCTTGACCTTTGGATTGACCGTCAGTCCCTTCTCTACCGCTTTCTTAGCCAGCAGACCGGCAGCGACCATAACATTCTGGTTGCTCGTATTCGTGCAACTGGTTATTGCAGCTATGACAACATCACCGTCTGTCAGGACATCATCCTTGCCTTTGATTTTTAGTGGAATCCTCTTCAGGTTGACCTGTTTCTGCTGGGTGCGTCCCGTTGGTATTGCCTCCTCGCCTTCAAGGAAGTTCAGGAAATTCGCCCTCGAGTCTGCAAGGTCGGTTTTCTGCTGTGGCAGCCTTGGCCCGGATATAGTAGTCTTTATCGTCGAAAGATCGAGATCGATGAGTTCACTGTATTCAACGCCTTTCGGCACACCGAACATGCCCTGCTCTTGAAGGTAGCGTTTAACCAGATCTATATGGTCCCTGCTCCTGCCTGTCAGCTCCAGGTAATCCAAGGTCCTCTCATCAACCGGAAACAGGGCTACCGTGGCGCCGTATTCCGGGCACATGTTGGAAAGAGTTGCCCTGTCGGGAACGCTCAGCTGCGATACACCGTCTCCAAAAAATTCAACAAATTTTCCAACCACGTTTGCCTTCCTTAGTATGCTGGTGAGAGTCAGGACAAGGTCGGTGGCAGTAATTCCCTCCCTGAGTTTTCCATGGAGATTAACGCCTACTACTGCGGGCAACTGAAAAGTAACCGGCTCGTTCAGCATCGCGGCCTCTGCCTCTATGCCGCCTACGCCGAAGCCGAGTATACCCAGACCGTTGATCATGGTTGTATGCGAGTCAGTTCCGACCAGGCTATCGAAAAATGCAACATCTTCACCTTTGCTGGTTCCGGTTGCTACAACCTTCCCCAGGTATTCCAGGTTAACCTGATGCACAATCCCCACTCCAGGAGGAACGATCCTGAAGTTGGAGAATGAATTCTTAGCCCATTTAAGGAATTTGTATCTTTCGTAATTACGCTTGAACTCCATCTGCGTGTTTTTCTCGAACGCATCATCGTCTCCATAAAAATCCACCTGGACAGAGTGGTCCACTACGAGATCCACGGGGACTGTCGGGTTGATCAGGGACGGATCCTTGCCCATTGCCTTCATTTTATCTCGCATAGAGGCAAGATCCACTACTGCGGGCACTCCTGTAAAATCCTGCATGAGCACTCTGGCGACAATCAGGGGAACCTCATTATCTGAAACTGATTTTGCATTCCAACTGAGTACATTCTCAATATCTGTCTCTGTGATTCTGGTGCCGTCTTCATTGCGTATAAGTGATTCTGCGATTATCCTTATCGAAATGGGCAGTCTCGAAACTTTAATACCCTTAGTCTCGAGGGCAGGCAATGAAACATAACTAAAATTCTTGCCAGCCGAAACAAAATTCTTCTTTACGAGATACTTAGATGACATACCTCAGGATTGCTGTCACGTAAATAGTATTTTTCAAAACCTTTGGCACTGATATCTAAGCATGCCTTTAAAGCTAGACAATGACCGGTGAATTCTTAAGTTAAAAAAACC
>JAKACH010000053.1 GCA_021821635.1 Thermoplasmata archaeon
GGAGGGAGAATACCCCATGAGGTACCCCTGATTTCCGGGGAAGATACGGATCAGAGCTATGAGGTATCCGGTGTAAAGGGAACCAGGACGAAGTATATGTCAATAGACAGCACGCCGCTCTGGATAATCGCACAGGGCTACAGGCGGCTGTGGTCTGGAAAACCGATAGATGGGAACCGGTTGAAGAGTGCTATTTCATTTCTGCATGGGCTTGATAGGGACAACGACGGTTTGATAGAGAACAGATTCTCTGAAGGCCTGATAGGTTGGCCGGAAAGCTGGGCAAAAGAGAGGGATGGCGCCTGTATCGAAGTGAACGCATGGCTTATTGAAGCCCTTACCGCTTCACGCTTCCTCATCGGCACTGATGAAAACGATATTGCAATAACTAGAAAATCATTTGACAGTAATTTCCTGAATCCCGATGATCCGTATTTTTTCGATTCCATTCATGGATCCGGGAAAAGAACAATAATCAGTCCAATGGGAAGCGTGGCTGGAATGTACATTTCCAGTGAGCCTGTGCGGAATATTCTGCAAAGGCTCTCCCGTTCAGATCTGCTGACAGAGGCAGGCATAAGGTCCATGTCTTCGCTGGATTCCATGTACGATCGAGGATATCATACAGGAGAGATATGGCCGTTAATGACAGGATGGCATGCAATCGCATGCTACAATAATGGTCTGATGGAAACAGGGATAAGGTGCATAACCAGTTTCATGGACCTGGCATTTTCCGCTGAAGATCCTGGCAGGATCAACGAAACATATGATCCTGAATTCTTCGAGCCCAGGGGCCAGTTTGCCCAGGTGTGGTCCCATTCACTGTTCGTGCAAAGTATCCTTGAAGGGCTAGTTAACCTGATTCCTCAATGGAGAACGGGAAAAAGTCCCATCGACTCTGCTGAGAACCGCCTACCCGGAAGTATGGATTTTCTCGAAATACATAATATTCCCTTCCAGGGCTCGCTCTATGATATCAAAATAAGAGGAACAGATCCGCCTGTCATCCAGAAAAGATCCACAGGCTGAGGCGTTTAAAAGATGGGCTTCTATGATGCCTCTATATGGAGTAAATGCACGCATGATTCTCATGTCCAATATTCAAGCAGGATTTCCGGTGCACTGATTTGCAATAGCTTAATAATAAGGCTTTTCTTGAGTCATTTCCTTTTCAGTAGATGGGTCCTGTCCTTCATGCGATATAGGGCTATTTTTTCCAGACCTGTCGGCTTATTGCTTGAAAAGCTTATTATTGCCAGGATTATGGAGAATAAATATACGGAGAATGCGCAGCGTGAATCATGAAATTGAAGTCAAGAGAGGCACACCAGCTATTCTGAATGATCTTGTTGCAGTGGTGAACAATGTTATGAGACCCACATCACCGCAGGGCTACAGGATGGAGGATGAGTTCCCGCATCTTCTTGGCGCCGGTAATGCCGAGAACATTTATTATATTGAAGAAGATGGAAAGCCTGTCAGCGTGATTGCGGTAAAGATTTGGAAAGCTTATCTTGCTGATCACATGATATCCGTAGCATCTCTCGGATCTGTGTCCACCCTTCCCGAATACAGGGGAAAGAGATACGCAACAATCATTCTTGAGAGGATTATTTCTGATCTTGAGACAAGGAAGGCATCGTTACTGCTGGTTTCCGGTACAAGGGATTTGTACAAACGGGCTGGATGTGTACAGACAGGGCGCATGTATGCTTACAGCATAAACAGGGAGAGTCTTTCAGCAATAAGCAAAGATGGAAGATATAGTGTCAGGAAGATTGTGAGAAGACAAGAAGCTGCCGACTGGATCCTTGATATCTATAACAGGGAGCATTACAGGTTCAGCAGGGACATAAATTTAATGAAAATACTGCTGGACGCAATCTGGTTCAGGCGTGAAAACTGGCCAATGGAACTTTTTGAAATATCTGAAAACGGAGCCAGGGTTGCCTATTTGATCGGATACAAACGGGGTTCTGAAAGACGATCCATGAATGTAATGGAGATGGCAGGATCCAGATTCGCCATTATAAATTCGCTTCCCACGATACTCAATGAATTGGATGCCGATGACATATTGCTCAGGGTGCACCCTACAGATACAAGACTGATAGAAATCCTTGATTCAATGAATTGTAAGTACCAGGTAATGCCCGTGCAGGGAACGGTGAGAGTCATTGATCCTTCAACGCTGCTCGCGGAACTCGGGAACCTTGTTTCTGAAAGTGGCTGGCATTGCTCCATTGATCAAAATGGATGTGATTTTGCACTGCACTGTGACTATCTGTCTGCCCATATCGATGCAAGGACGCCGTCAGAGATTACCCACGCATTTTTCGGCTCATGCGATGGATGCATGAAGATAGATCTTATGTTTACTGACGATCTAAATTTCATCTAATGAAAGAAATGCTAACTTGCTTCCTTGTAACTATTCCATCGATATTGAAACTAAATCGTCAAAAAAGACCGACTCTAAGTGCAAATACATATCTGCACTAGAAAAGAGTTTAATACCATCGTTCAATTTATGTTGGAATTTTCAGGTGTATTAAATGAATGAAGTTTTAAGTACTGGGACTACGACAGTTGCTATAATAGTCAAGGACGCTGTTGTACTTGCGACGGATAGAAGAGTGACGGCAGATCATTTCATTGCTCATAAGGATGGCAGGAAGCTTCACAAGCTCGACACCTATGCAGCAATGACCATAGCGGGACTTGTCGGCGATGCGCAGGTTCTCGTCAGGTACATGAGGGCTGAGCTCGAGCTTTACAGACTGCAGCGCAAGTTCGGAATGCCAACAGAGGCAGCGGCCACCCTGCTTTCAAACATCCTGAATCAGAGCAAGTATTACCCTTACATGGTACAGCTTATCGTCGCCGGCTACGATACTGCGCCCCACATCTTCTCAATAGATGCGGCAGGCGGCGCCGTTGAGGACACATATGTGAGCACCGGCTCAGGTTCGCCCTTTGTCTATGGTGTTCTTGAGACAGAATACACAAAGGACATGAAGATTGATGAGGGTATTGACCTGGTAATCAAGTCAATATCTGCCTCAAAGCAGAGAGACTCGGCATCTGGAGGCATGATAGATGTCGCGGTAATCGATGCAAAGGTTGGGTACAAGGATGTTCCTGAAGAGGAAGTCCTTGACAGAATAAAGAAACTCAAACTTAAACTTTAATTTTTTATTATTTTCTTAAACTTATCTGGTGTTTTTTTCTATGGCAATGCGTGATTATCTTGGTGAAGCTCGTGCGATTTTCGATCGCATCTATCCGGATCACAAGATCTCGGAAGTAGACTATGAAGGCTCGACCATCGTCGTATATACCAAGGACGAGGAACTCTTCTCCAAAAGAGATGATATTGCAAGAGCAATAGCACAGGAGCTGAGACGGCGCATCGCTATACGCCCGGACCCCTCTATTATGAGCCCGGAAGAGGAAGCGACAGAAACCATAAGAAACATAGTTCCAGAAGGAGCCGGGCTCCAGGATATATATTTCGAGTCAGATACGGGTGAGGTTGTCATAGAAGCGGACGAGCCTTCGCTTATCACTGCTAAGGTTACTGATTTCATAACACAGATCAAGTCGAAAACAAACTGGTCTCCCAGGGTCGTGCGTGCTCCACCCATATATTCGAGGACTGTGAAGGAGATGCGGGAACTTCTCAGGGAGACAAAGCAGGAAAGAAAAGAGTTTCTTCACAAGCTTGGTGAAAAACTCAACATTCCTCCTATGCCAGGCGAGACATGGGTAAGGCTTACAGCTCTCGGCGGACACCGTGAGGTCGGGAGGAGTGCCACACTTGTCTCGACAAACAACTCAAAGATACTCGTGGACTGCGGAATGTTGAACACGAGCGAAGCTGTTGATCACCCATGGGCCGGGGCTCCTTATCTGTACCTGCCGGAAATACAGCCTTTCTCTTCAATCGATGCTGTTATCCTGACGCATGCACATCTTGATCATTCAGGGCTGTTGCCGGTTCTTTACAAGTACGGTTACGAAGGACCCGTTTACATGACCGCTCCAACAAGGGATCTTGCCGTTCTGCTGGAGAACGACTTCATCAGGGTAGCACACTCTGAGGGTCACAAGGGCGCATATGAGTCAAAACACATCAGGGAAATGGCGAAAAAAACAATCACGCTGAGATACAACGAGACAACCGATGTAACGAGCGATACAAGACTGACATTCTACAATGCAGGTCACATTCTTGGATCAAGCTCAGTCCATCTCCACATAGGTGAAGGTCTCTATAATATCGTCCTCACAGGAGACGTCAAATTCGAGAAATCATGGCTTTTCAACCCCGCAAACAACAAGTTTCCAAGAGCTGAGGCGCTGATGACAGAATCCACATATGCAGGCAGGGATGACTACCAGCACTCGAGGCCGGAAGCGGCACAGATACTCAGCGACATTGTGAACAGGACGTTTGAGCGCGGTGGTTCAGTGCTGATTCCAGTTTTTGCGGTGGGCAGGAGCCAGGAGGTCATGCTCGTACTCGAGCAGATGATGCGCGAGGGCAGGATTCCAAAAACAAAGGTATACCTTGATGGCATGATAATGGAAGCGACTGCAATCCACGCTGCATATCCAGAATACCTGAACAAGGATCTCAGGGAGAAAATAATGTTCAAGAAGGAGAACCCGTTCCTCAGCGATATATTTGCAAAGGTCGAGACCAGGGATCAGAGGCAGGAGCTGTGTGATTCGACTGAAAGCAGGATAGTGCTTGCAACTGCAGGTATGATGAACGGCGGACCCGTAATGGAGTACTTCAAGTCATGGTGTACCTCACCGAAGCATTCACTGGTATTCGTTGGTTACCAGGCAGATGGAACAATGGGACGCAGGATACAGCGCGGAGCACCAGACATTACTTTATCTGATGGTGGAAGGCAGGTTAAGTTTGAGATAAAGATGAATGTCGAGACTGCTGAGGGCTTCTCCGGTCACTCTGACAAGAGGCAGCTGATTGCCTATATTGCGACGATGCAGCCAAGACCCCGAATTGTGCTGGTCAATCATGGAGATGGTGAAAAAGCACAGGAGTTCGCCCGCCTGATAAAGAGCAAGTTCAATATCGAGTCCCATGCTCTGCGCAATCTGGAAACAATAAGGCTTTACTGATCCTTTTTATGGATTTATAGAGGGAAATTTCCATCAGGGAAGAGTTTCTTCCAGTCAGCCAGGAACTTTGAAAGCCCCTCATCCGTCTTTGGATGCTGTGGAAGCTTCTTCAGCACCTCGAACGGGAGTGTTGCAACATCAGCTCCGATAAGGGCAGCCCTTACAACATGGACGGGGTTCCTGATCGATGCGACCAGGATCTCTGTTTCAATATCGTAGTTCATGAAAATTGTCTTTATCTGTTCTATAAGCTGCATGCCATCCTCGGCTATATCATCAAGCCTCCCTACGAAAGGTGAGACATACTTGGCACCGGCTTTTGCGGCAAAGAGTGCCTGTATCGGGCTGAAGACAAGGGTGCAGTTTACCGGAATATTCTCCTCAGAAAGCTTCCGGATTGCCCGGAGGCCGTCAATTGTCATCGGTATCTTCACAACCGCATTGCTGCCGAGCTCCCTTATCTTGTGAGCCTGCTTTATCATGCCATCAAAATCAGTTGCCACTACCTCGATGCTTACAGGACCTGGTGTCGCCTCAAGTATTTTTTTGACTATATCCTTGAAATTGGCGCCCTTCTCCTTCTCTATCAGGGAGGGATTTGTAGTAACGCCATCAACAAGGCCCCAGGACAACCCTTCCTTTATTTCGTTTACATTAGCAGTATCAAGGAAAATCTTCATATGAATTCTCAGGTCTCACAAGTGCAGAGGTGTTTAAATTTCTTGTGTTATCTCTATCGATTCAAACTAAAGAATGCGTATTGATAAATACAGGCAAGAAAATATAAAGAAGAATTTCGAGCGATCAGTGTGAATCATGATACGCTTTCGAATTTCTTCTCTTCCCTGAAAACCGATTCGGCACTCCTCACTATGTCTGGAACTCCCAGATGAAAATAGTCAAAGAGCTCCCATGACTTTCCCGATTTGCCGAAGGTGTCGCGCATCCCCATCCTGTGCACCAGTACGGGGTATTCTTCGCCAACTATTTCGGCGACCCTGCTTCCCAGGCCGTTATAGATGGAATGCTCTTCCACGGTCAGGATCCTGCCAGTTTCAGATGCGGCCTTTACAACCGCCTCCCGATCCATCGGCTTGATGGATGACATGTTAATCACGCGGGCATCAATACCCTTGCCCTTCAGCTCCTCAGCAGCCTTAAGCGCAAATGAAACCATTACGCCGCATCCTATTATCGTGAGATCGGAACCGTCCTTGAATGTCACCGACTTTCGCGGAACATATTCATAGTCCGGATCATTCAGCACCGGGAATTTCTCCCGTGTAAGGCGGACATAGTAAGGAGACACCGTGTAATCATGAACGTACCTGATTACGCTCCTCGTTTCCACAGCATCAACGGGTACGATGACAGACATATGGGGCAGTCCAGCCATTACGCCTATGTCCTCAACTATCTGATGGGTTGCACCGTCTTCACCGACGGTTATTCCTGCGTGTGTTGTGACGAACTTCACATCAAGGTTGTTGTAGCACACGCTCTGCCTGATCTGCTCGTAAGTCCTCATGAGAAATACGGCAAACGTGGAAGCGAAGACCTTCTTTCCGGAAAGGGCCAGCCCCGCTGCTGCAGTAACCATGGACTGTTCTGATATTCCCATGTTGAAGAACC
>JAKACH010000013.1 GCA_021821635.1 Thermoplasmata archaeon
TGGGTGATAGCAAGGATGTATTAATAAGCACCACGTATGTAATACACAACATCAATACACATCAACAACCTAAAATGCAAACAATGAGGATTCAGGTATGAAACTCTAAAACTAAACTAATTCAATTTCAGGAGATTTCTATAATTAATGCGGGTATTATAGAAGCCTGCAAAATAATTTTCAGCTAATTGCATATTGTTAAATGCAAAAAACTGATACTTTGACGTGCGGAAGATATTTGCAGGATTGGCAGTTGGAATCGCGCTGCTTATAACCGTACTGCCATTGGCTGATATTACTTCAACTTACCCTGCCGATGCGATCGGCCAGAACATTCAATGGTCTGCCAACGACTGCTTTAACTATACTGCAACGATAACAATTGTTAATTTATCTCATACAGTTTCAACGGCTAGGGGATACTTTATGGTCTTATTTGAGAAAATTTTTCCTTCAAACGGCACAGCAACTTTAAGAATAGAACAAAATGTTGCATACAGGGGTGCGAATCCTTCCTACATAATCAATGTACCAATCCACAGAATTTCTAGTTATCTTCCTTATCTCATGATTTCCAATCTTAACAATATATCCAGTATAAAAGAGTCCTTGAACATCAGCTACGGTCAAGGCTTATATTCAATTTTCATCCAGCCCATGGAGAATAACATCCAATATCAATTGCTAAGGACCTGCGAAGTTTCTTTCAACTCTCAAAACACTTCAGGCAGAATTTATCTCGATTCCTTTAACGGTCTCATTGTCAAGGGTTCAGTAAACTGCAAGTTCACAGATCTTAATCTGCAGATGAACGTTGAAAAAAAATCGACTTTTGTGCTTGAAGGGACAAACGTCCCGATGAACGGCTCCATAAACCCTGGGGGACCAGAACAAGGAGGTTCATACCCGCCATATCTGACCTATTTTTACTACTTTATAATTGGGATATTAGCATTCTTATTTGGGGTTGCAGTTATCTGGCTCCTTCGAAGCATTAAAAATTAGGCATTAGAAAAGAGGACTCTAATAAAGATAACATTACATTTGTTTACTACCATTCTCTATTGCCAATGATTTCGTATTTCTTTTGCAATCTTTCGAGCAAGAAAGCTCCGACCTTCAGGGAGGAGAGAATGTCAGAAGATAAAGGAATGGCGTCAGTGCTTAAAATAGCCTTAGCACTCATTCACGAAATTTAAATTTTTAATGGGTATGTATATGATAAGAAACTTTACTGGAACTTTTCTTATTCTGAAAGCAGGAAACTTGCCTCAATATGTATAGCTAAGGAAAGATAAATTTATTTTATGCTGAAATGTATTTTTCATTACCTTCGTCCCTACTTTTGCAGAATACATTGGTTTTTATGACTTTTTATGCGAAGGAGTTCAGTTCGCAGATGTTAAGTATCAATTACATATATAGAAATATGGAAGAAGAGTCAATAGTCGAGAATTTCATAAAGGCAGTTGAAGGCACAAAGAGCACAGTCGAATTGGTTTTTGACAATTTAACAGTAAAGTTACCAGGAATGAACGCTGTTTTTGCCATAAACGGTAAAGTCAACGTGACCGCAAGACCGGTTCATGAGCGACAGTAAAAGCTTACCAATAGCTGGTAAGATTTTTTCTCACATATCGGGCTCTCTGACTGTTATTATCAACGGCAAGGAGTTTTCCAGGATCAGGTTCGTGGATTCATCTATGGAACTTTCCCTCCTTAGTGAAAAGTTAAGCTCTTCCATGATCAAGGTTGTCCCGAAAGAGGCAAGGAAGCTGTCCTTCCTTAGAAGAATCTCGAAGCTATTGGCTAAGCTTGGACTCACAGTGATCATTTCTGACAACAGGGGAGAGCTCATGGTCATCGGCTACAAAGTACATTCAGTACTGGGCGACGTAAAGATCAAGGTTCTCAGACTCAGAAAATACATGAAATAGTTTCAATAAGGCGTATTCAGATCTCGCCTGATTCGCTTGGATAGCCGAGAGACCTCCATTCTTCGATACCGCCCCTGAAAGCAAGCGCCTTGAAACCATTCTCCCTAAGAATGTCCGCGGCAAATACTGAGGACATACAACTCTCATTCTTGCAATACGTGACTATCGTCTTGCTGCTGTCCAGATGAGAGAAATCATGGTCCTCAATCTCGTGGAATGGTTTCCAGATTGAGTTCTTAATTCTGTACTCTACGAACAAATTTCTAGACATAATGTGGACAGGTAAAATTGAATCACTTTGAAGTAACTGAAGCAGCTGTCGCGCAGTTATGGTCTGATCATCCACCATGCACTATAGAAATCGATTTGAAAAATGTTTCTGGTTAGTTTATCTGTTAGTAGTTTTTGTACACAAAATTTATTGCGCCTCTTTGCATGGTAAGACATGCCTGAGCAGTTCAACCTAAAGCTTGTCAGCCGGGAGTACGTTGCCAAAGACACAATGGCGTTCCAATTCAGGATTATCAATAATACCTTGACTTTCAAGCCAGGCCAGCACATACAGCTTATGATACCTGAAATATACGATAAAAACAAGGTTGAGGGTACACGCTTTTTTTCCTTGATTTCTGATCCAGCAGACCATGGGAGCTTATCCATTGCAACCCGCCTTTCAAATTCAACCTTCAAGAGGTATCTTCTTACCAGCGACCTAAACAAGGCATTCATTGCATTTGGACCGCTTGGATCTTTTGTCGCTCCCCTTGGGGAACGTCCGCTCATTCTTTTTGCTCTCGGCATAGGCATAACAGCTCTTCTGCCAATTGTGAGAGAAGCTACCGCATCAGGGAACAAGAAAGTATTCCTTTTCTATATCAACAACAAATTGGAGGAAGTCGCGTTTGCCTCAGAACTCTTCAATCTTCAGAAGAAATATGGATACTTTAATTTCTATCCATATCTTCTGGGCGGGAACCTTGGGATTGAGTCATACCGGACTGGGAAACCCTCGGACGAGTCTATTATCGAGGCACTTGGAACTGATTTGCAAAACATGGATGTAATGATGGCCGGTCCGCCCAGGCAGGTTTATGAGTTCAGGAAACAGCTCCAGTCTATCGGGATCCCCCAGGCAAGCACAAAAGTGGAAATATTTTCAGGATACCAGTAATATTGTTTATCTTCGAACCGGTACCTCATATTCCAGCAGTTCCCTGCTGAGAAATGACTGAGAGAAAACCCCTCTCGCCTCTGAGAGGAGCCTTTCAAGGTTGTCCACCCTCGGGCTGTAATGAAACAGGTAGAACCTGCCAACCTTCGCTGCCTTCGCAATTTCAGCAGCCTGTTTTGCCGATGTATGGCCAAATTCGTTCACCTTCGGCTCCAGGGATGAGTCAGTCGTTGTGTCATGGATAAAGACATCAGCATCCTTTGCGAACTCCTTCATATCTTCCTTTGGCCTCGTATCACCTGAATAAACTATCTTCCTGCCTCTGCGCATCCCTGAACTGACATCGTCAATGGAAAAGCTTCTACCGTTTATGACAAGAAGACCCTTCTCCCTGAGTTCTTCAAGCCTGTTTCTGGGGAACCCTATCTTGAGGGCTTTATCCAGATCGATCTTCGGGAAATCAGGTTCCTCAAATGAGTATGCAATGCAGGGAACAGGATGGTCATTCTGGTGGGTTCTCACCTTGAACTTTCCAAAATCATAGGTTTCTTCAGGTGCCAGCTCATGGATTACTATCTCATAACCGAGCGTGAAATACCCAACATTGAGTGCATTTGTGATCATCCTGAAAGCACCTCTGGGTCCATATATGTTAAGAGGGCGTTCTCGAGAATTGAAGGACATGCTCTGAATCAGACCCAGGAGACCCAGAAAATGATCACCATGAAAATGTGTGATGAAGACATTATCTATCTTCATGAACGAAAGCTGGCTCTTCATGATCTGCTTCTGGGTCCCCTCTCCGCAATCCAGAAGGTTGAATATATCGTCTATCTGAAGTGCAATGGCGGGCAGGGATCTTCCTATCGCCGGCCATGAACCTCCTGTGCCCAGGAATGTTAATTTAACGTTTGATGCCAATTCCCTGGAGAATAGTATATCTCTTTATTGCTTTTCCCATTCCCAACGATACAACGCCGCGTTCTATTGCCTTCGGCAGATCCTCAATGCAAGCAACGAGGCTGAACGACCTTATGCGGTTCCAATAATATGTATCAGCAGTTTTACCCATTCCCTCCACGTACCGCTTGATAGTATCCTTAAGTGCAACGCCTTTTCGGTCAAAGTCAGGGAGCACTATCAATTCTTCTCTGCATGCAGAAATCTCCTCAACCCTTTGCAGAAGGCTCTTTCCCTGATTCAGGCTATGTATTTCACCCTTTAAGCCAAGTGAACGAAGCCCGTAGATATCATTCCTGCCCTCAACAATTATTGGTACCCCCTCATTTTTCTCTGAAAGTAGATCAATGACTTCAATCAGTTCCTCTAAGGGCTGCATCATTAACCTTCTAACAAAGCAATAAGCTTAAACATTTCTGTCAAAACCGTCTAACATTACCGGTAATGTACAAAGAGCCTGTGATCGCCTGAACCGGACAGTATACCCAGTCTTACGCCTGCATCAAGCCATCCGTAGGAATAATTGATGGCTGAAATGCAATTAATATAGTCGTTCTTGCCCATGAAACTTTTTGCATCTGAGTAATAGTCCTTGGCCATCCCCAAATAATCTTCGGCAATATTGTATAGAGCTGAATCTTGTGGAACAGCAATGCTGATCTTAAGAAGGGCCTCCTCCTCCAGTTTCAAGTATTTCTCGGCCTTGGCCCTGAGCTCATCGGTGTTCATCTGTACTTGCTGTAATCAAAAACGAGATCTATTAACTTCTTCTCTGTTTTCGCGTCAATGACCCCTTCATCCTTCTTCTTTATAATGAACTCCCTGGCTTCTTTTGTACCTTTTTTAGCTGCGATAGAGTACACGCTTCCCTTGATAGCACCCCTGACGCTGTCCGGAAGTGTTTCTATAATCTTCGAAAGAAGGAACCTGAACTCCTCCTCCTTCCTCATGTCAAGTTTTTTAATTCTTTCGGATACCTGATCATATTGATTTCCTGAATTACTGTTTGGTCCTCTTCTATATCCACCAGCTCTATATTTCCTATACCCGGGCATTATACAGATGAAGGTCAAGAAGGTTTATTTACATTTGCTATTATGTTTCTATCCTCTGACTGAATTAGCAAAATCACGCATATACAAGCCGAGAGCGGTCAAGGATATACCCTAGCTTTATGTTGAGGCTAAAAGTTTCTGACCTAAAAGTGCCGGAAATTAGCTTTTGAGTGCGAATAATATTTATCTAAGTTGGTCGCATCAAGTATTACCAATGCTGAATTTTGAGAGGGTCAAGATCAAGCATGAGGATCCTGAGCGGAGACTCAAAAGCTTCACGCTAGAACCAGTCTTAGAATACACAGATGGTGAGGGCACCGCCGAAGCTAGCAGATGTATAGGCTGCAATATATGCACCCAGGCATGTCCCGCCAGCCTCGATATTGGCGGATACATAAGAAGCACCGCCGTGGGGGACCCTGCAGAAACAGTCAGAATTGTATTCGAGAATCTCCCTTTTCCTGCAATTATAGGCAGAGTCTGCACCCATATGTGCGAGGACATCTGCGTGCTTTATGACGATGGCGGACCAATCGCAATAAGGCACTTGAAGAGATTCGCGGCGGACAAATTCGCCGATTACAGTCAGGTTGTTAACCTGCCGAAGAGAAATTTCATAAACAAGAAAGTGGCGATAATAGGCGGCGGTCCTTCCGGTCTTACCCTTGCTTATTATCTTCTTATTCAGGGAGTCCAGGTTGCAATATACGAAAGCCTTCCTGTACTTGGGGGCTTTATGAAGACAGGTATCCCAAGGTACAGGCTTCCTCAGGAAACGCTCGATAAGGAGATAGGTTTCATTGTTTCTCAGGGGGCAGAGATACACCTGAATACCAAGGTTGGAAAGGACATAAAATTTGAAGATCTGATGAGCAGATATGATGCTGTTTATCTTGGCATAGGTAACCATGATCCAAGGATGACAGGAACTCCGGGAAGTAACACAAAGGGAGTTTACCATGCCCTCAACTTTCTCCAGGAGGTCAGCCTGGGCAGCAAGATAGAAGTCGGAAAGAACGTCGTTGTCATAGGAGGAGGTTTCACCGCAAATGATGCTTCCAGAACGTCGATGAGACTTGGAGCTGAACATGTATATATTTTGTACCGCCGCAGGGAGATCGACAGGCCCGGGTATCCTTCCATGAACGCTGAGGAGGAAATGGAAGAAACCGTGGAGGAGAAGGTCCAGTACATGTGGGAAGTAACACCCTTTGAGTACGTATCCGAGAACGGTCATCTCGTGGGTGTAAAATACTGGCAGAATGAAATGGTCATTGAAGCACAGGGAAGGGCAAAGCCTGTGCCCAAAAAAGAAAAGGTGCTTTACATTGAGGCGGACACAGTCATAGAAGCTACAGGACAGGAACCCGATTTTTCCTTCCTTGGTGATAAGTATCTCAGGCAGCTGAGGCTTACCCCGCATGGCACTCCAATTATTGACGAGAGGGGCATGACATCCATTGATGGCCTCTTCTCTGGCGGTGACTGCACAAATGCCACAAGAGATCTCATAAGTGCTGTTAGAGACGCGGATCGTGCAACCGTCGGCATACTTGAGCACCTGAACGTGATGGATCAGATAGCTGATGACAAATGGCTCCCGATCCTGGACAGGTGGAAGAAGTATTCAGCCACTGCAGGCAGATCAAAGAAATAAGATCATCTTTACACCACTATGAAGAGATGAAGTCGAACCCGGTGTATGGTACCAGGGCTTTCGGGATGGAAATTCCTCCATTGTCCTGTTGCTGGAAGTTTTCTGTTATTGCGACAAGCATCCTTGTGGTTGCGACCTCTGTACTGTTGAGAGTGTTCACAATCTGGTTTCCATTCTTTGATCTGTACCTGATGTTAAGGGATCTTCCCTGGTAGTCTGTGTTATTCGATGCAGAAACAACCTCCCTGAACTTACCCTGAGCAGGGAACCATGCCTCTATGTCATACTTTTTCGCATTCAGGACGCTTAACTCGCCGGAGCATATGTTAACCACCCTGTACGCGATACCTAGACTGGAGCAGAAATCCTCGGCGTTTTTAAGCAACTCCTCCAGGAAATCCCACGAATGCTCCGGTTTGCAGAAAACAAACTGCTCTATCTTGTTGAACTGGTGCACCCTGAATATTCCTTTTGTGTCCTTGCCATGTGCGCCAGCCTCCTTTCTGAAGCATGGCGAAATGCCGGCTAACCTGAGAGGAAGCTCAGACTCTTCAAGTATCTCGTCCTTGAGCATGGCACCTATCGGGTGCTCCGCAGTGGCTATAAGGTAAAGATCCTCCCCTTCAATCTTATAAAGAGCATCTTTGAATGTTTCGAGATCCGTGACTGCGTTCATTGAAGCATAATTGAGCATGAATGGTGGCTCCACTACGGTGAATCCTCTTTCCGAGAGAAAATCAACAGCGTAATTCATCAGGGCCATTTCCAGCTTCACAAGCCTGTTTTTGAGGTAGTAGAATCTTGCTCCGGCAGCTTTTCCAGCTCTTGCCATGTCTATGAGGCCGAGCTTCTCCAGCAGATCGACATGGCTTACGGCCCTGTTCTTTGTTATCGTAAAAAGCGATCCATCGGGTGTGCTTTCCTTGAAGTACTTGACATCATCCTCATGCACAACTGCATTTCCGATATAGCGGACAACAGCGTTGTTCTCATCCCCCTTGCATACAGGGACCGACTCATGAACAAGATTCGGTATTGAGCGGACTACTTCGTTTCTTTCCTTATCTATGGAAGAAAGTTCAGTTTCCAGTTTCTCAATGCTTTCACCCAGTTCCCTGACATCTTTCTTGAGGTCAGATGCATCGCTTCTGGACTTTACGAGATCGGCAATCCTGATCGAGATCTCGTTCTTATGATGCTTAAGGTCATTTACAGCTTTCAGTTTCTGCCTCCAGGCCTCATCGAGGGCAAAGAAACGATCCAGCGAAGCAGGTTCCATGAATCTCTTCCTGCAGCTATCGTAAAAAAGTTCCTTGTGCTCCCTCAAGAGCTTCACATCTATCATATGACAGCTATAGAGAATGAATATTTTAGGCTAAGCTCCTTTTCCTGTTACCAGGGATTTTAAAACATGTGTAATTAGTAATAATAATATATTCGGTGCTTTACAGTTTCAGAATTCATTGAATATGAACTTGAAAGCGAGCGAAAGGTACCTGATTCTGGGAGAGCTTGAAAGTTTCCCCCTGAATCCCTTATTTTTTTTCTCCAAGTCTTTTTCCCTCCTTTTCATCCGTCAAAGTGTGTGCCAGTCAAGGCCAGAATCCTCGTAGGACTGTGGCTGGTATCCTGCCCATCTCTGTATGCCTCTTGAGTTTCGGTCTTCAAGCTCCACTCTTGGAGTATTCTTGCTGGCCAGATATGTTCCGGAGTAAATCCTGGTGTTGAAAGCCTCATTCAATCCCTCCTCGTTCTCTTTCAATTCTGAGTACACGCCGCCTGCATAGCTGAATGATATCAGTGTGAGGATTGAACTCGGAAGTATGAGCGTGAATGTCTGGACCAGGCCATATCCGGTATAAAGGTCATTGATAACAGACGAACTGGCGAATAGCTTGCTCTGTGCAAGTGCGGCAACTCCGCTTTCCATATATCTGCCAACCAGGCCAAGCCCGTTTGCATTGAACGGAATAAGCAGGTATGTCAGAAGTACGAAAACTGCGGTTGTGATAAGCGAAGCATGCAGGGCTTTGACCGGGTTTCCTGATTTCCTGCCAGATATATACCCGGCAGCAGCCGGTCCGGCTATCGGTATCCACCAAAGGAGTATGGAAAAAACCATTGAATAAAGCAAGCCTTTTTTAGTCGAGTATGCAAGTGATCTCTTTTTTGAGTTGCTTCTGAGCGTTGAAGTCACGGCTCTCGTATTGGCACTTCGCATCTTCTCATCAAGGAAGCTTCTTTTGGTTATCATTATTGTCAGACAACATATTAGCAAAGGACTACTTAAGTTTTTCCATATACAAAGGGATTTTTCTAATTAAACTCAGGCTCCGTACTTTTCCAGTCTGTCTGACAACTGCAGGAGCATAGTCATTACATCACCACTCAGTAAATTAAAGCCTGTTGCACAAC
This sequence comes from Thermoplasmata archaeon, assembly GCA_021821635.1. Lineage (GTDB taxonomy): Archaea > Thermoplasmatota > Thermoplasmata > Thermoplasmatales > Thermoplasmataceae > UBA582. The sequence continues at coordinate 9,196 of JAKACH010000013.1, forward strand.
AATTTACTTCATCGAACTGTCTGACATTATTCCTCCGCATTCCTCCCGTTGAGAACAATATGGGTACAGGGTCGCCTGAATGTTCCATAGAACTGCACGGCGTACTGTGGTCTCCAGTGACGCATGTAACAACGCTATCTCCCAGGTCAACCAACTGTCCAAGTGCAGCGTCAATCTTTTCTATGACGTCTTTTTTCAACAGAGGATCGCCATCATGACCTGCTATATCCGGTGCCTTGATGTTCACTATCACAAAATCATGTGAACTGAGCGCCCTGACTGCAGCTTTCACTATACCGTTGTAATCTGTGTCGACCCTCCCGGTAGCTCCCGCGTGCTTCAAGAGATCCAGCCCAGCAAGGTTACCTATGCCCGTGATAAGCGGTATTCCAGCCAGGCATGCACCTTTCAGTCCGTATTTTTCACCGAACGGTTGAAGTCTTGGCGTTATACCGGCACCCCTCAGCAACAGTTCATTTGCTGCAGGCTTACCTCTGCTTTCCCTGTCTGCATTTTCAGGACTGCTGTCGAGTATGGTTCTCACTCTGTCAAGATATTCATTGACAAGATCCGCAGTGTGCCTTGCGCTTTCGTCAAGTGGCTGCACTTTTCTCGGAGCCTTTCCCTGCTCATGCGGATCAGAATCGCTAATCTCCGGAGATAGACCCTTTCCCCTGATAACGAGTGCGGCTCGGTGTTCTACGCCCTCCTTGACAATGAATTCAGCACCGTTCATTGAAAAGGAGATCTTTTTGGCAAGGGATCCGGATTCAGGTATATCCCTGCCTGCCCTGCGATCAACAATAACTCCATCCCCGCTCCTGGTTGCGAAATTTGCCCTGAATGCAATGTCTCCAGGCTCAGCAACTATACCAAGGCCCATCGCCTCAAAAGGTCCTCTTCCGGTATACACTTTATCAGGATCATAACCCAGCAGCGAAAGATGAGAGGTGTCAGATCCGCAGACCAGTCCTTTCCTGACAGGATACATCATTCCTCCAAGTCCGGCCCGTACGAGTGCATTAAGATTCGGCCTGTAAGCGGCCTGCAAGGGAGTTTCACCGTTGAGCAGTGAATTTGGTCTGTCGCCGAGCCCGTCAAGCACAAAGAGAAGAAGCTTTTTCATCATGTTGAAAGCATTTGAAGGTTTAAAGTTATTTTTTTATCTGCATTAAATAACTGAAATTAAATATGTTATACATTATGTAGCGAACTTTTTAAATTGCCCTATTGCTTAGACCATAGACATGATCATAGGAGATTCCGAAACTGTCTCCTCATACAAGAACCAGTGGGACCGTTTTTTTGATAAGTTTGGATACAGAGACAAGATAACAAAGCTCAGGGATTTTTACCCCGATCAGAAGTCGCTCAGTGTGCCTTACCAGGAGATAGCTAACTTCGATAATGACTTCGCAACCTCCCTGAAAGACAACCCTGCGATCTGCATCAGGGCGGGAGAGGATCTAATCAAGTCTTTCCTCGAGTCCAGCAAGGATTTCGAGTCAAAGAGGATCAACATTCGCATAACTAGTTTGCCGGAAAAAGATTTCAGCATTGAGATACGGGACATAAGAAGCGACAGGATCGGAAAGCTGATCAGCGTTTCAGGCATAGTTCGAAAAAACACAGAGGTACTACCAAGGATACAACTAGCTGTTTTTCAGTGCTCAAAATGTGCCAGCCTGACGTCACTCGAGCAGAGCCGTGGTAAACTTGAGGAACCATCAAGATGCGAATCATGTGGCGAGGAAAGGCCCAAGATACGGTTCAAGCTCATGCCCGAGTTATGCGAATTCGTAGACTACCAGAAGATAGAGCTCCAGGAAAACCCGGAGACAATAGAGGGCGGGGCACAGCCACAGAGAATTTCTGTCGTCCTTGAGGATGACATAACCGGCTTCATTTTCCCAGGTGACAGGATTACAATAGACGGCATACTAATGTCAGAGCAGAAGAGGTCTGGAAACCTGCTGCTGACAGAGTTCGCCACACATCTTTATGCGCTGAGCTTCTCGAAAGAGACAAAGGAGATTGAAACACTAAACATAACGCCTGAGGAGGAAGCGCAGATCATTGAGCTTTCCAAATCAGACAATGTACTTGATAAATTCACAAAATCCATTGCACCATCGATCTACGGCCATGAGGATATAAAAAGAACACTTGCTCTGCAGATGTTCGGCGGCATAAGGAAAATAATGAAGGATGGGACAAAGATCAGGGGCGACATACACATTCTGCTGGTGGGAGACCCTGGTACTGCAAAATCCCAGCTTCTGAGATTCATGGCTGATATTTCCCCTAGAGGAGTTTTGGCGCTTGGTAAAGGTGCAAGTGCAGCAGGCTTGACGGCAGCAGCTGTGAGAGACGAATTCGGTGAAGGAAGGTGGACACTCGAGGCCGGAGTTCTTGTTCTGGCAAACAACGGTCTTGCCGCAATAGATGAGCTTGACAAGATGGATCCGCAGGATACAGGAGCAATGCATGAGGCCATGGAACAGCAATCATTTGCCTATGATACTGCCATACAGCTTGGGGACGGATCCACGATGCGGATAGGTGAATTCGTTGATTCAATGATCGAAAACAACCCTCACAGGGTAGAAGCCGGCAAAGATTGCCAAATACTCGAAGTGGAGGAAAAAATTGTGGTGCCGACATCCGATTTTGAAGGCAGCGGCTTCACCTCAATACGACAGGTGAGCAGGCATCTGGCTCCGCACGAAATGATTAAAATCGAGGTCGAAGACGGTTCCTCAGTGGAGGTGACGGCAAATCATCCATTCTGGGTTGTCAAAAACGGATCACTTCAGCTTGTGGATGCAGACCAGGTAACTGATTCAGACTATGTGATATCAACTTTATCCAAAGATAATGGGAATGAAGCGATGGACTATCTTGAGAGCCTTGTCTCTGGAACAAGGGCAAGAAGATGGTTCCGTGACCTCACACTGAAGCGGATATCTAGGATCTCAAAGGTTTCTTACTCGCGGAAATGGGTTTACGATATAGCAGTTTCAGACAACAGCACGTTCGCCAACAGCGACATGGTGCTTCACAATTCCATTACCATATCCAAGGCTGGAATAATGGCAACTTTGAGAGCAACCTGTTCAGTGCTGGCAGCCGCAAACCCGACCTTCGGGAAGTACAATGCCAATCTTCCACTGTCGGAACAGACAAAATTCCCTCTGCCTCTTCTCTCCAGGTTTGATGTCATTTTCAAGCTTGTGGACAGGGTCTCAGACGATGTTGACTACCGGCTCGCAAACCATATACTGAAAACTCACAAGGTGGGTGAAATATACAGGGGAATGGAGTCAAACGAAATATCTGACTATACAATATCTGAGGAGAACGACCTTATACCGCAGATTGAGAAGAACCTTATGAGAAAGTACGTTTCATACTCAAGAAGCAAGGTTTTTCCCAGACTTTCTGACCAGGCAATAGATCTCATAAGGAATGATTACGTAAGGACAAGGAAGAGGAGCACTCCCGATACCACACCCATAACACCAAGGCAGCTTGAATCAATTATCAGGCTGGCAGAGGCATCGGCAAAGTCACGTCTTTCTGCAGTTGTCACAAGAGAGGATGCTCTTCTCGCTATAGAAATAATAACCAGTTATCTCGAAAACGTATCAAGCGTGGATGGAGTCATAGATACCAACATCATAATGACTGGAACGACCTCAAGGCAGAGGGGAGAGCTTGAGAGCGTCTTCCTGATAATAAAGGAACTGTTGAAGGAATCAAATTACGCTGAGGTATCCGACGTAATAGCGGAGGGAAAGCTCAGGGGGCTTGACGAGAACAAGATAAGGGGAATAATCTCGAAGCTGAAATCCGATGGGCAGATTTACGAGCCATTCGACAACAAGCTCAAGGTGGTATCCTGATGCCTGCAATCGTCATGAAACTTACAAAGGTAGGTGAGGAGAACCTTCTTGCAGCCACGGAACTTCGGCTCCTAAACAAGACCTTCAGGGAACGCAATCTCCACATAACAGTGACGGAGAACTTCTACGGCACAATGAGAGTATCGATTGATGTATTCAGATCTGCGCTTCGGATCTGCACAATTGCAAACCTGGTCGGCAAAACAGTGACAGACGAGGCCATTAAGTTAGGCATGATCGATCCGGAGAACATAATCACGATCGATGGGATTCCCTATGCCCAATATGCCAAGATAACTAATTGATCAAGATGGCCAGTGAAGAATATGTCAGAGAGGTATTTGGCAGCATACATAGCAAATATGACCTGATTGACAGCATCATAAGCTTCGGGATGGATGAATCCTGGCGCAATATGATGATCAGGATAATAGATGGTGATTCTCTTCATGATATATTGGACTGCGGGGCTGGAACAGGTAAGCTTTCAAGGAAGCTGATAGAAAGATTTCCACGCGCCAACGTAACTGCTCTTGACATCTCAGGCGAGATGCTGTCCTTCATACATGACAGGAGGATAAGAACGGTAACGGCGTCAGCAATGGATATACCGTTTAAAGACGAAAGTTTTGATCTCGTAACATCGGCATTCCTCACAAGGAATGTTCCAGACAGGAATGCTTATTTCTCAGAGGTAAGGCGGCTGCTCCGCCCTGCTGGCCAGTTCATAAATCTGGATATTCACCTGCCTGAAAAACCGGTTCTCAGGGAATTGTTCTCTCTTTATTTTCTAAAGCTTGTGCCTGTGTTTGGGGACATGATCTCCCGTTCCAGCTCATACACATACCTTTCTGGATCAGTCAGAAACTTTGTCCCTCCTCATAAGTTATCTGCAGAGATAATTCAAGCAGGCTTTTCACTTGCTTACCTTCGTACCAGGGCTATCGGTTCGATATCCATCGCGAAATACTTAAAAAAATAAGTATGCATTAATAATATACACTAATGCTTATATATACACATCCACTTCCGAAGGCATGTATCAATCCAGGGAGCAGGATATCTTACCGGAGTACTGGTATAACGTAGTACCTGACCTTCCGGAACAGCTTTCCCCTCCAAAGGACAGCAACAGGGATTCTTCCTCTATAGAGATGCTGAACCGAATTCTTCCGAAGAAGCTTCTTGAGCAGGAATTCTCTTTTAAGCGCAGGGAAAAAATTCCTGATGAGGTAATGGAACTTTACCACCAGATAGGAAGGCCAACTCCCCTTGTCCGAGCCATAAACCTTGAAAAAAAACTTGGATACTCAGGGAAGATATATTTCAAATACGAAGGTGCTACAGTTACAGGATCGCACAAGATCAACACCGCTCTTCCACAGGCATTCTACGCTGCAAACGAAGGGGTGCAGGAGGTCGTTACCGAGACGGGGGCGGGACAGTGGGGAACGGCCACGGCTCTGGCAGCATCACTGAACGGAATGCGAAGCAAGGTCTTCATGGTCAGGACAAGCTTCAACCAGAAGCCATTGAGAAAGCAGATAATGGAGATATATGGAGCCAACGTCGTTGCTAGCCCGTCCATTGAAACCGAGTTCGGTCGAAAGACGCTTTCAGAACGTGCTGATCATCCCGGTTCCCTCGGAATTGCAATCAGTGAAGCAGTTGAATATGCGCTTGACAGAGATTTGAAGTACCTGCTGGGAAGCGTGATGAACTCTGTTATAACGCACCAGAGCATAATCGGCCTCGAGACTGCCAGGCAGCTGGAGATTGAGGGGGAAGAGGCCGATGTTATGATAGGATGCGTGGGCGGAGGCAGCAACTTTTCCGGTTTTGTGTTTCCATTCATATCCGGAAAAGCTGAAATGATAGCCTCTACAGCCGAAGAGGTACCAAAGTTCACGCATGGTAAATTCGGCTATGACTTCATCGATACAGCAGGAATCCTCCCGCAGCTGAAGATGTTCAGCCTGGGCGCAGGTTTTGTCCCTCCAGGCATATACGCAGGCGGCCTCAGATATCATGGTGCTGCCCCTGCGCTCTCGATGCTGGTCCATTCAGGAAGGATAAGTGCCGAGGACGTCGGTGAGGACGAAGTCCTCGCGGCTATGCGCCTGTTCGCAGCCACCCAGGGAATTATTCCTGCACCAGAATCTGGTCATGCCATTGCGTCGGCTATTCGATACGCAAAGCGGGAACAACAGTCAAGAAAGAATATCATCGTCAATGTCAGTGGCCATGGCCTTCTTGATCTTTCAATTTTCAGCAGAGGACAAAAATGAAGTCACGGCTTCTTGTTTACCTGACTCTCGGGTTTCCTGACAATGAATTCGTGGAAGATTTTGTCCGGACCGTTCCGGATGGGATTGTGGATGGCTTTGAACTCGGCCTCCCATCATCAGATCCAAGATATGACGGCCCTAAGATACGGTCAACGCATGGAAACAGGAACCATTTCAACCTGGATAAAATGGACGGGATCCTTCGGATCTGCAGCGATCGGAAAATACGTGTGAATGTGCTCTCGTATTATTCGGACATAGGAAATAGCGAGAGCTCAAATTTGCTGGCCCTCTCAGATCGCTCTGTGCATGAGATGATTGTGCCGGACCTGCTGATAGATTATGCTGAAGTTGCTGATGCCTTTATCTCAAGACTCAAGGAGACCGGCATCTCCTTGATACCTTTCTTCAATGCTGCTACGCCTGACAGGGTCATAGAGAAATATGTGAACAAGACGTGCTCCTGGATTTATTACGGCTTGCAGCCATCTACAGGGATCAATGTACCCGTAAACATTTCTGATGTCGTGGAAAGAGCAAAATCTGTCATACCCGAAAGGGACATAATCTTTGGTTTTGGCATCAGAAACGGTGGCGATGCGATGGAGATAATAAGGGCAGGAGGGCATGGAATCGCAATCGGATCTGCGATTGTAGATGATCTTGCCAGGCATGATAAGGCAGCAGCAATCCAGAAGATCCTGGAATATAGGGAGGCGATAGACAGTGCTGTATGACATAGAAATACTGATAGATGGTAGGGACCTGAACGAACAGCATGCATTTGACCTGATGAAGACACTGATATCATCGGGCACCGATCTAGAGAAAACTGTGTTCCTCCTGGCGGTACACATGAAGGGCATGATCGGCCAGGAACTTACTGGTTATGCGAATGCGGTGCGTTCTGAGGCAAAGATAAGTATGATTCCTGATACGAGCGATATCGTAGGTACCGGGGGAGACGGTATGCATACAATAAATGTAAGCACAGCAGCCTCCATCCTTTGCGCTGGAATGGGACTCAGGATGGCAAAGCATGGTAACAGGGCGATTACAAGCCCTCAGGGCAGTGCCGACATACTGGCCCGCATGAACTACAGGTTCGAGAAGAGCCAGATGGAACTGGAGGATCACCTGGATCGCACAAACTTTGCATTCCTGCTTGCTCCACACTACAACGAAGCATTCGCCAAGTTCTTTCCTGCACGTAAAATGCTGACCTTCAGGACTGTCATGAACTACATGGGACCGATTACAAACCCTGCCGACCCTGAGAGGCTCGTCATAGGAACATCTGATCCCTCAACCTGCGACCTTTATTCCGATTATCTTTCAATCAGGAAAAAAAAGGGTTTTATCGTAAATGCTTCAGATGGAATGGATGAGATTTCTCCAATCTCCCCATCAAGAGCAATAATGGTAGATGGCGGAAGGAGAGAGTTCACCGTCGATCCGAAAGAGTTCGGGGTGCCTTCAATGCAGTACAGTCAGATAACTTTCCCTGATCCTGAAAGGAACAGGCACATGCTTCAGGAAGGTCTTTTCGGTCGTGACGAGCGCATAGCGGCATTCATCGCACTGAACGCTTCCCCAGTCCTGGTACTGAATAATGCAGCTTCGTCCCTGGAAGAAGGCTACAGCCTGGCATTGAAAGAGATTAACGCCGGGACAGGAAAAAAATCATTCAAGCGCATATCAGGAGGACTTGATAGGCTTGCATGATACGCTGCTTAAAATCTGCGGCATTACAAGGGAAACTGATGGCATTTCCGCTTATGAAGCGGGTGCTGATCTCCTTGGTGTTGTCAGGGCGCCAGGTTCTCCAAGATATGCTTCGGATGAAACTATCAGGTCCCTTCATGCAAAAAGGATACCGCTTGCTGGAGTCTACACCCGACTGGAGGATATAGGGAACGAAGCAGAATACCTGGATTACATACAGCTGCACTTCAGGCACAATGCAGATATTATCCGGTTGGTTAAAGAAATGCACTCAGTCCGCATAATATCCGTTGCGTTATCCACAGATCCCAATCTTCTGGATAAGTTATCAGAATACCAATCTGGCGGGGCAGACATATTCTTGGTTGAGTTTGCAAATGGCTTCAGCAGCGACGCTGAGAGAGCGAAATCCCTGCGCCAAGATTTCAGGCTTGGAGTGGCTGGCTATATTAAGCAAGGCGATCTTGCACTCATCAAGAAACTCGACTTCTCAATGATAGATGTGAGCAGGTCTCTCGAAGCATCCCCGGGAATCAAGGATCCCGAAAAGATGAAGACATTTATTATGGAGGCCTTGAACTAGATGCTTCTTGAGAATCTTGAAAGCACTGTTGAAAGTCACAGAAATGTGTTTTACTTCTGCAAATTCGATCGCAAGAACATGGTCGCAGGAAGCGAGACTCTCATGCTTGGCGATCACAAGGCAATCGAGGAATTCACTGATCCGGAAAGATTCTTTGCAACCGTAAGAACAATCACGGAGCATAAAGGTGACAGTCTTCCTATATTGATACCCTTTGATTTCCTAACAACAATTTATCCTGACGTACATGTCCACAGGTCGAGTCTTCCGCTCCTGCAGTCGTTTGAGCCAAGCCTGACCTTGCATGGTAAGATGACAAGACCGTTAACTCCGCCATCAATGAAGGAGAGCATTCCTTTCAAAGAGAGGAGCATGGAGGATAAAATATCCAGTGCAATCAGGAGGATCAGAAACGGCGAACTGCTCCAGGTTGTACTGTCAATGAAATTCCCCATATCTGAGCTGGACCCGGTTGAATCGCTGAAACGATATGTTCTGAATGACTCCTCTTTGTATGCATTCCTCTACAAGGCTGATGACCTGTTGATAGTTGGAAGCTCTCCTGAGAATCTTGTTACCAGGCAGGGAAGGGAACTTGAGATATTCCCAATAGCAGGGACGAGAAGACGATCGCGAAATCCTTCTGAGGACGACAGGCTTGGTTCAGAGCTGCTGCAATCTGAGAAAGACAAGCTCGAGCACAGGATGCTTGTTGACCTGGCAAGAAATGATCTGGGGAAAGTATCAGAGGCAGGCAGCGTCCGAGTCACGGATTCCATGAATCTAAGGAAGTACTCTTCAGTGCAGCATCTTGTTAGCAGGGTGTGCTCATCGCTTCTCGCTGGCAAATCCGACCTGGACATTATATCATCTGTTTTTCCCGCCGGAACAGTATCAGGCGCTCCTAAGAAGAGGGCATTGCAGATAATAGGTGAGTACGAGGATTCTCCCCGTGGAGCATATTCGGGAGCCGCCGGCCTGATTGGAAAAGACACCCTCGATCTCGCGCTCCTGATAAGAAGCATATTCTCATATTCTGGAAAGAAGGAGACTCAGGCCGGGGCAGGTATAGTAAAGGATTCCGATCCTGGAAAAGAGGTGCAGGAGATGTATGACAAGTCTCTGACTGTTATGGGGGGTGCGGTCCATGCAAGTCCTGATAATTGACAACTACGACTCATTTGTATACAACATAAAGCAGGTTATAGAGAAACTGGGCCACTCTGCGTCCCTTGTCGCGAACGACAGGATCACCGAAGCAGACCTAAGGGATGCTGATAGAGTGATAATATCTCCCGGCCCCGGTAATCCTTCATATGAAGGAGATCGCGGAGCTACAGACAAAATGATCCGCCTCGGTGAAAAGAAAGTACTTGGTATATGCTTTGGGCACCAGCTTCTTGGAATGATGCTCGGCTGCAATATCAGGGTTGCAGACAGGATAATGCATGGAGAGATCGACCGAATAAGGCATGCATCCTCCCCAATTTACAGAGGAGTACCGGAAACCTTTGAAGCTGTAAGATACCATTCACTCGTCATTGAAAAGAATGACAGGGTGATTGTTGATGCCACGTCTCTTTCTGATGGATCCATAATGGGCTTTCACACGCCGGACATGATGGTGTACGGCATACAGTTTCATCCTGAGAGTTTCTACACGAAATCTGGTGAGACAATACTCAGGAATTTTCTGGAGGCATGAAATGTCGATAGTTCAGAGCATTTACAGTGAAAACGCTGAAAGGGTTCCCATAATCGAGAACAGGAGGGTCAGGGACACAATAAGCCTGCGCAAATCAATTGCTGAAAAGCGCAGTTCAGGCATTACACCAGTGATCGGTGAATTCAAGCGGTCATCTCCCTCCGGTTTTCATTTACCAGAGGGAATAGGACTGGCTCCTTATTTCCGGAAGCTGGCGGAACTGAAGGTGGCAGGAATCAGCGTGCTGACTGAACCAAAGCACTTCCTTGGATCTTATTCGGATATCATGGAAGCACATTCAATCGGTTTGCCGATCCTGGCCAAGGATTTCATTTCAAACGTCCAGATGATAAGAAGCGCCTACAATTCCGGAGCAGATGCCATCCTTCTTATCCTTGACTTTTTGTCAAAGGATGAGTTGAACAATCTATTGGATTTTGCGAACAAGCTGGAAATGGAATCGCTTGTCGAGTTTCATGACCCCAGGTTCCTGGTTAATTATGAGCCATGCGATTCCTGTATGCTCGGATATAACAGAAGGAACCTGAACACGATGATGATTGAAGACAATACCATGGAGATAATCGACCTGATTCATGGCATTCCTGGCCCTAAAATACTTGAGAGTGGCCTGAAATATGGTTCTATTGATCGAAATCTTGAAAGAGAATTCGACGGTTTTCTGATAGGAACATCGCTGCTTGAAGGACAGGAGGCAAAAAGATGAGATTTTCCTTTGACCTCACCGATGATCTGCTTTTTGAGGAAGGAAAGTTTCTCATGATCGGGGGTCCATGTGCAGTGGAGGATGCAGAACAGACAATCAGTACTGCAAAATACCTCAAGAAGCTCGGGATACCTGTGCTGCGGGGAGGAGCATTCAAGCCCCGCACCAGTCCAGACTCCTTCCAGGGGCTTGGCTTGAATGGGCTGGAAATACTCAGGCAGGCAAAGGAGGAGACAGGGATGGCAATTGTTACCGAGCTCATGGATACTGCGGACTTGAAGGAGCTCATGAGCGTGAGCGACATAATACAGATAGGATCAAGGAACTGCCAGAATTTCCCGATGCTCCGAAAGGTCGGAAAAGCCGGAAAGCCTGTTCTACTGAAGAGGGGATTCGGTAACACGATCGATGAATTTCTGAATGCCGCGAAATACATAACGCGTGAAGGTAATAACAAGGTCATACTCGTCGAGAGGGGAATCAGGACATTTGAAACATCGACAAGGTTCACGTTAGAGATTTCTGCAGTCCCCGTGATCCAGGAGCGGGTTGATCTTCCTGTCATAGTTGATCCAAGCCACCCTGCCGGCATAGCAAGATATGTCGCCCCTCTCTCCAGGGCTTCAGTTGCAGTGGGGGCGGATGGTCTGATGATAGAGGTGCACCCGGATCCGCCAAGGGCAAAAAGCGATAGCCAGCAGCAGCTTGACTTCAACCAGTTCAAATCGCTGAAGGATGAAATAGACAGGCTCCTACCGGTATGCAATCGCATTTATCTCTGATGATGCAAGGAAAAGAACTGCATCTCCTGACAACGCCAAAATATTAATCATTAATGAAAATAACCAGCCATGTCGCGAACTCGAATACTTTCAACGCTCGGCCCAGCATCTGATAATAAGCAGACGCTATTGGAAATGGCGAGGAATGGACTGTCCGGTGTGAGGATAAATACTGCCCACGCCGATTTTTCTTACATATCAAAAGTAAAGGATCTGGTTGATTACGTAAATTCAAACCTGAAAACCTTTCTCTCCATCCAGGTGGATCTCAAGGGCCCGGAGCTGAGGGTCGGGGATCTCTCACAGCCTGTCGAGATAAAGGAAGGCAGCATATATGCGCTTTCGGAGAAAGGCATACCTGTGAATAGAACTTCATTCTTTAAATCTCTGAAGAAGGGTGACTCGCTTGTCATACAGGACGGCAAATATCAGTTCACAGTGGTGGATGCGTCCGAAACCGCGGTGAAAGTGAAAGCGGTGAATTCGGGGCAGATAAAGTCAAGGGCCAGGATCAACGTTCCTGGCGTAAAGATAGAAATGGGAACGCTGACAGAAAGAGATCTGAAATTCATAGATGCCGGAACGAAGAGCGACGTTGATTTCTATGCCTTATCATTCGTGCAGTCCAGGGAGGACATGTGGAAACTGGAGGACAGCATCAGGGCCGCAGGCGGCTTTGGAAAGACAGTTTCAAAGATAGAGACAAAGAGTGGATACGCAGATATTGCCGCAATAGCACACAGTTCAGACATGGTCATGGTTGCAAGAGGTGATCTTGGCGTAGAACTGCCGATCAGTGAAGTGGCGGTTGCGCAGAAGAGAATAATATGTGAAACCCACCGGGAAGGAATCCCGGCGATTGTTGCCACCCAGATGCTTGAATCAATGGTCCAGAATGATGTGCCGACAAGAGCAGAGGTTTCAGACGTGACCAACGCAATTTTCGACAACTGCGATGTCGTGATGACCTCTGAGGAGACAGCTATAGGAAAATATCCTGCCATGGCGGTATCCTACTTGAGGGAAATATCCGAATATGCCGAGAAGGCGGTGAAGAATCTCCCGGAACCAGATCAGTTCCTCGGCAACCAGATAGCCTATTCAGTGTGCAAAGCCGCAAAGGTCATGGCAGACAAGATTTCCGCAAGACACATCGTTGTATTCACAAAGAGCGGTAGTACAGCAAGAATGATGGCTTCACTGCGGCCAGATGCTGAGATAGTGGCTGTCGTGACTTCGGAATCCCTGGCGAGAAAACTCTTCATGGTGAGGGGTGTCCGGGTGGCACTGTTGCCCATGGAACTCGAAAAGAGCATAGGTGTGATTGAGGCTTTCAAGCATATAGAACCTATGGGGATTTTTGAGGCCGGAGAGGATGTTGTAGTAGCCTCTGGAGCGCCATATTTCCTCTTCGGTGGAACAAATGATGTCCGGGTTGTTACAATCGGCGAATTTATAGCAAGGGGATATCCGGAGGGTGAGAGCGTCAAGGGGAGATGCAAGTTCGAAGCTGCAGGTAAGGGTGAGATTCTGTTTTCGGATGACATTCCTGAAAGCCTGGGCGCAGGAACAAAAGTCATAGTAACTACGAAATTCCTGACCGCATCGAGAAGAGCAATCCTCAAGGATCAGGGCATATCGTCTGTCATTCTGACACAGGTTGCAAGGGCTCCCAGAAAGAACGAGATGCTTTCTGTGAACTGCCTGACTGGCGTGATCACTTCGCTTGAATCAGCGAAGTAGATCATCTCGAACCGTGTTTATGGAAAGCGGCTTCCCCGAATAATCCATGTAAACGTTCTTTACCTTCAGGTACTCTTCAATTCCATACTTGCTGCCTTCTCCGCTCTGGCCCGTCAACCTGAATCCAGTGTGATATCCCTGCGACGATTCTGGACCCGGCATGTTGATATATACCTCCCCGAACCTGACGCGCTCTGCCGCCTTCATTGCAGTTGTGAAATCCTTCGTGAAGAGGTAGGAAGCAAGCCCATATCTTGAGTCATTTGCAAGTTCGAACGCAGTATCAAGATCCCCGATCTTCATAACTCCTGTGACAGGTCCGAATACTTCCTCCTGGAAGAGGGATGCTTTCTGGTCCTTCTCTTCCAGCACAGTTGGCAGGTAGAAATAACCGGATGCCAACTTACCGGAAAGTTTTGGCCTGCTTCCGCCAGCAAGAACTCTGGATCCGCCATCTTTAGCAGTCTCAACGACTTTTTCCATGCTCTTCAGAGCTGATGCATTTATCAGTGGGCCCATATCGGCTGTCTCTGGGTCTCCCACTCTTATGGAAGATGTCGCTGAAGCAAATTTCTGAACGAAGCTGTCATATATGTCAGCATGAACATATACGCGCTCAGCAGCTATGCATGACTGCCCGGAATTCCAGAACTTTGCCCATAGAAGCGTCTTTAGTGCATCCTTTATATCTGCATCCTTCCAGACAATGAAAGGCGCCTTCCCTCCCAGTTCAAGTATAAGCTTGGCCATATTGGCACTGGCTTTTTCCATTATCCGCTGTCCAGTCTCGGTGGATCCTGTCATTGTAACAACGGAGACCTTCTTGTGCGCCACCATATAGTCGCCGATTTCCGATCCCTTTCCGGTTATGAAATTCAGGACACCCTTTGGTATACCTGCCTCAACAAATTTCCTCGTGATCCATTCGGCTGAATGTGGAGTGTCTGAACTTGGCTTGAGAACAACTGTATTACCTGTCAGCAAAGCAGGAGCAAGTTTCCTCGCAACCATTGCAGCTGGAAAATTCCATGGGGTCAGGGCCAGTACAACTCCCCGTGGAACCTTGTACTGGAAGATCTTCCTGTCGAAACTCTCGCCTTCTGCGACGTCTCCAGTGAGCTTCCTTTCAAAACCTGCATAATAGGTCATCTGATCAAGGACGCCGTCGACCTCTCCCACTGCTTCAATGCGACGTTTGCCGTTCTCTGCAACCAGGATATCCTCGAGCTCTTTTCTCTTTGCCGTTATCAGATCTGCTGCCTTGAGTATGATCCTTGAACGCTCTTTTGAGCCCAGCTCATACCATGGCCAGAATGCAGACTCTGCAGCATCATAGGCGTTATCGACTTCCTTACGATCCGCAGACGGAACCTTTTCAAGAACTTCCCCGGTGGAGGGATTCATTTTTTCTGTATAATTGCCACTTTCAGGGTCTTTCCAGTCTCCATCTATTAACAGTTTCATGATTTTACTATTGCTTCATAGATTAAGGCTTTTTATATCTGCGGGATCGAGAAAAAGATTGGCCGGGATCTAAAGAAGACCCTTCAGTTTCTCATACTGTTCCGGCGTGATCTCACCGCGGACCAGTCGCATCTTGAGCTCATTCAATGGATCCTGAGACCCAGAGGCCTGCGGCTGTGATCTTTGTGAAATCTTAGCCTGCAGAAGCTGTACGCCCCGCATTGTGTGATCCCTGATCTTTTTCCAGAATGTCCAGTCTTCATTGACGCCCATCCCCGTAATGATGATGTGATCCTCTATTAACCCCTGCTTTAGCTCAACTGAAGAGATCTGCTCATATCTGAACTGCCTCTCCTCAAAGGACATGAGACCCTTCGATACCAGCATGAGGCGCTGGTTCGTAATCACCATCCATGGGTGGCCGGCCTGCGTTCCGGAAGCACCTCCCCCATATGCGCGCACATTCATTCCCTGAGCATGTGTTCCTGCTATGCTCCGGAGAGAAAATTCTATAGTCTCTCCAGGGGAAAGTATCTTCCTTATTCTCTCAACATATTTCTCAGGCAGTTCCGTAAACTTGGATGGTGGCTCGTTTTCTCCCTCGACCATATATGGTGCAATCTCGCTGAATATTTAATTTTATCTTTCAAGCCATAAATATATGGGTAAGCTCCCTGAACAGGCTGAAAATATCATAGCTGGTGAAACCTCACGGCTTGATACTTTCAAATAAAGACATGATTGACATACAATGCATCCTTAAACAAAAACTACAAATCTAGCGTAAAACACAAAGATATCGCCTTTGACCTGAAATCCATGCAAAAGTTGCCATTCTCTTCCTACGATATATATAAATAGAATCTTGACCTTCCTCAGAAGCATTAATTTACGGTGCTTTCGATGAACAGTGGAGATTTCATAAAAATCGATTATTCAATGAGGGTGGGCGATGATAAGAAGCTTGTTTCGACAAGCAGTGAGCAGCTCGCTAAGGACAACTCGATATTCAACGAGAATACGAAATATGGCCCTATAGCGGTGGTTGTCGGAGCGGATCAGGTCTTCAAAAAGATAGACGATAGCTTCAAGGAGGCTCAGATAGATAAGGAAGTTGAGGTAACCCTTACTCCCGAAGAGGCTTATGGCGCCAGGGATCCTAAGAACATTAAGGTTCATTCATACATTGAATTCAAGCGCCAGAACATAGACCCTGTTCCGGGACAGGAGATTTACCTTAATCACAGGAGGGGAAAGGTTCTTTCAGTCACCCCAGGCAGAGTGCTGGTTGACTATAATCCGCCCCACGCAGGCAAGACTATTGTTTATTCGTACACGCTTCGATCAGTCATAAGCGACCCGAAAGATAAGGTGCAAGCATTGATCGAGATGAACTATCCCGCTTCAGACGCTGTCTTCACAGTCAGTTCGGAAGGGGAGACAATAAGAATAGAAGTTCCCGAAGCAAGCAAGTTTGACCCCGTCTGGATGGAGGCAAAATTCAGGCTCGTGAACGAGATCAGGAAGTACCTGCCTGGATATACTATTAGCATTGTGGAGAATTATACTCCGGGAGAGATTCCTAAACAGGAATCGGCGCCTGAGAGTGAAGTAAAATCCGAAGGAGAGGCGCCTGCTGAGACTCCAGAAAAAGCTCCAACCGAAAGTCCTCAAGCTTCAAACGAACAGGGAGAAGCTCAGGATGGACAAACCTCAGAAACAAAAGCCTAGTCAGGTTTTCAGGGAAGAAGAAACTAAGCGACTAGCTGAAATTTATGGCGCAATCGAAACCCTGAAAGAAAAGGTGAGCGTTGTTCTTGTTGAGCCGAAATACGACGGAAACATCGGCGCAACAGCAAGAACCATGCACAACTGCGGGCTAGATAACCTCATTATTGTAAATCATCAAGAATTATCCGCAGAAGCGTACAAGTTTGCAATGCATTCCTCATCTATTCTTGATAATGCCAGGCATATAGCATCTCTCTCTGAAATAAGGGAAGAATTTCAGATCATCGCGGGAACATCGAGCGTTGTTACATTCAATGGAAGAAAATTCCGCAGAATATCTTACGATCCTGCCGGCTTCTGGAAGACATACCTGCCCGTTGAGGGTAAAATTGCCCTGGTCTTCGGAAGGGAGGACGACGGGCTGAGGAACTACGAGATTGAACAGTGCGACAGCTTCATACACATACCTGCAAACCCGGGATATCCCGTTTACAACCTGTCCCATTCGGTTGCTGTCATCCTTTATGAGATGCTTCAACAGTCGATCCACAGAGGTGTCAACAATAAAACAAGCTCAAACAATATCTCACTTCTGGTTGATAGTATAGTTAAGGCGATGGAACTCACATCTTATCCTGGTTATAAAAGTAAGAATACCACTGTCATGCTAAGGCGCATGTTCTCACGAGCGGCACTCACTGATACCGAATATCATAAGCTTATGGGCGTTCTCCGCTATATAATCTTCCACCTGGACCCGGATTCAGAGGACTGAAGAAATCTGGAACTGCCAGTGCAGGGCCGCAGCGGTAATTTTTCATTCACCTTCAGGAAAAGTAAGCATGTGGGATTCTCTCTGTAAATTAACGGTAGATGGTAGAACATGCAAGATGGTTTATAGAGAATGTTGTCCTGCATGACAAATGTATTGCTACCAATTCAGTTTTATGGGTTCCACTCGATATTCTCGATAACTTTCAAAGGCACAGGTAATAATTATATATCGACCAAACATATCCGACGGTAGCTTTACTGCACTTCCTTTCATGTCCGACTATTAGGAATTGAAGGGATAAAGAGTGATTCAAGATGTCATTAAATGGTAAGAACAAGGAGAGCAACGAGATTGCGGATACAATAGATACTTTGGTAAAGGTATCCAGGGAGAATAGCTCCTCCATGTGGAGAGATATAGCTGAACGCCTTTCAGGTGGAAGCAGGCGTTATGCTTCTATCAATGTAGGGAAGATTAACAGGCTGTCTAATGACGGTGATATTGTTATTGTTCCGGGTTCAGTTCTGGGAAGTGGGATCATCAATAAGAAGGTCACTCTCTCCGCCCTGAAGATTAGCAAGTCTGCGATGGAAAAGCTACAAAAGTCCGGATCAAGTTTTAAGCCTATCAAGCAATTTGCAACGGAAAATCCAAAGGTTAAGAACCCAAAAATACTTAGGTGAGGAAATGAAAGTTATCGACGCATCCAATTCAATATACGGGAGGCTCTCTGCCCATGTTGCGAAGCAGCTTCTCGAGGGAGAATCCATCAAGATTATAAACGCGGACAAATGCGTTATCACGGGTACAAAGGAATTCATAATAAAGGATTTCGAGGAAAGAAGGGATATAGGAAGCGTCCGTAAGGGACCTTATTATCCAAGAACCCCAGACCAGATACTCAGGAGATCGATCAAAAATATGCTTCCGTCAAAGAAGACTCACGGGAAGGACGCACTTGCCAGATGCCTCGTTTATTGCGGTGTCCCGGCGGATCTGAAGGATGCCCAGGTCGAGATCGTGGAAAAAGCAAAAAACAAGAGGCTAAGCAATTTTATGACGCTTTCGGAAATTTCGGAGCGGTTAGGGTATAAGGTGAAACTTTGAAATCACAGACAATACTTACATCTGGAAAGAGAAAAACTGCGGTAGCAACAGCAGCGACAAAGAAAGGCAAGGGAATTATTACAATCAACGGCTATCCGATAGAGTTCCACCCCGTCCAGATTTTAAGAGAGAAAATATTCGAGCCAGTCCAGCTGGTTGGAGACAAGATAAATGAAGTCAATATCGAAGTACAGGTCCATGGTGGTGGAACCACGGGGCAGGCTGATGCTGCGAGAACAGCTATTGCCAAGGGAATAGTAGAATACTTCGGCGATGACAAGATAGAAGAAATGTTCAGGCAATATGACAGGACCCTCCTCGTAAACGATATAAGAAGGAAGCTGCCAAAGAAGCCTCAGGGTTCTGGAGCAAGGGCGAAGAGGCAGAAGTCGTACAGGTGAAGATATGATAATTCCGGTAAGATGTTTTAGTTGTGGCAAAGTCATTGGTTCGGATTACAAGAAATTCTCCGAGAAGGTGCAGAAAATCAGGAACGAGGGCAGGGAACCAAAACCGGAGGAGATCCAGAAAATCCTAGACGATCTTCACCTGACCAGATACTGCTGCAGAAGAATGATTATTTCTCACATTGACCTTATCGATGAAATAATCCCATTCTCTTAATCTAGAAGCATATCTGGGACCGTGGGGTAGCCTGGTATCCTACCAGCTTGGGGTGTTGGTAACCTGAGTTCAAATCTCAGCGGTCCCATCAAGTGCAAGTGCGGTCCCATGCGGATTTGCACTTGTTACACTTATTTTATTCATGCGAAAAAACTCTCCCATGTGCTCCGATGCGCGTTCCGCTACATCTCTGGATTTGATGTGCGTGTAGACCTGGGTGCTCGCCAAGCTCGCATGCCCCAGGTGGATTTGAACCTCCCTGATGTCTAAACGTTTTCCGTCTTTCCCATCCCTCAAAAGAGCGGTGGCACACCAGTGCCTTGCAGCATGTGCATGGAATTTCGGTATTCCTGCCCTTTTGGCGATCAGCTTGATTATGTTTCTTGCCCAGCCATAATTCATCCTTCCTTTCTCTGTCGTGAAGAGGGCAACCGGGTCCGTCTTTGATCTATACATGTCGATGTATTCGTGCAGCCTCTCTGAGAGACTCTGCGGTAACCCGATAATCCTCGGTGCCTCGCCCTTCTCGCTGATTATCGTCAAAAGGTTCCCGTCTACATGTTCGAGGTTTATCCTGATGAGTTCGCCAATCCTCATTCCACCTGCGAAAAGAAGATCCACTATGCATGAGTTCCTTGAGGCGTTCGCCCTGTCGCCGAATGATGCAGCCGCCTTCCTGATCCTCATGACATCTTCATCGGTCGGTATCCAGGGCTCCTGCGACCTGCTCGCCTTGAACCTCGGTATGTTCACTGGCTGCCCCAGGAATCTCGCCCATGCTTCGAGATCGTATATGACATGGTTCAGGGTCTGCGGCTTGATTCCCCTCTCCGATTCCCTGACAAGCTCGTCCAGGACGTCATTGACCATCATCTTCGGATTAAGCATGTCACAGATCTCACCGAACCTGCGGATAGTGCGGATCTGCTTTGGTATGGTGGAAGTCGCATGATAACCGCCGTAGGTCCTTGCCCACTGCCTGTACTCGCCCAGTTTCGCCTCGAGTTGTGGGTTCTTCCTCTCCCGTCTGGTTGGGCTCATGCTGTCACTCCGCTGGAACTGGCTTGGGTGTCTGCTCCCGAAGACCTCAACTCCTCAAGGTTTGCCCGGCCGCTCTTTGAAAACGAGAGCGACACCCATCTGGCTTCCAAATCATCGTTAAATCTGGCAGGCGAAAGCATTATTTCGAGCCTCCCTGTGCATCTCCGTCAACGACAATCTCCTCCTCGGAGTAGATGCCCCCTAATTCTTCCGGGAACATTCTGCTGAGCAGGAGCGACAGGGCGCACTTTTCAAGCATCATGTGCTTCTTTCCCGCCCACATCTTTGTCGGCGATCCATCCTTTCTCTTCTTCTCGTATTCTGAAAGATAGGCTGTGGCCTGAATTGGATGTGCCATGTCCTTCCTCCATCCTTTCGCCTCGTATGCTATCAACTCTCCCTCTGCATCGGTTATCGCTCTTGTTTCATAACCATCGAACTGGTGGGTGTCCATCGCCTTTGAAAGCTTTCCATGGATGGATGCCATGATAACGACTTCATCATCCTGTTTCCAGAACCAGATCTGCTTTTTCAGTGGATCAAGGCCGCTCTTGAACGCAACATACAGGAATACGGAAAACTCATCGTCCGACGCATCCCTCGCTATCATCCTCCGAATAAGCTTTACTTGCTCGTCAGTCCAGTTAGTCTTTACAATTATGCCGTTTGAGTTCCGAGTTTGTTTTGGGTCCGCACTAACCTGAACAGGAGGGCTTGATGCGCTGTCGATGAGTTTCTGAAGGTGCTCCTTATCCAGCGAATCAAGTGGGGCTCCTGCCAGATCCTTGACGGATAGCCTATGCTGCATCAGTAGGGCATTTACTTTCTCCCTCAGTGCGACAAGTTCCGAATCAGGCTCGAGGGCTTTCTTATCCGTGGTCTCCTCATCGCTCTTGCCGGATTCTTTTGCCTCTTCCCTGGCATCATCCAGTTTGAACTTTGCCAGTTCAGGAAGCAGCTTCACCATCTCCCTGAAAGCATCAGTCTTGCTGATAACGTGGTTCTCTTCCTTCTTGTAGAGGTCCACAAGTTTTATGCAGAGTGCTTTCTCCCTCGGTGTGAACGAAGCTGGAGGCTCTTTCTGCTTGACAAACCTTATCCAGGCTGTTTCTCCACCATCGGCAGTGAAGAGGATCTTGTACGGATCGTCCGTATAAACGAACAGGTGTGCCTCGACGTAGGCAGT
This sequence comes from Thermoplasmata archaeon, assembly GCA_021821635.1. Taxonomy (GTDB): domain Archaea; phylum Thermoplasmatota; class Thermoplasmata; order Thermoplasmatales; family Thermoplasmataceae; genus UBA582. Next base: position 30,582 of record JAKACH010000013.1, read on the forward strand.
CTGCCTTTTAGTCATGACCTGCTCAGTCATAGATTACTCCTCCCATTCTGTACACAATTGCTGGCCTCGCTTTTATTCCCCAAATTTATTTCGTTTTTCATTTTCTTCCCTCCTCATATGAGTGTTATTCTTGGCGCACTTTCCTCGTTTTTGTGCGCTGAAACCTTGTCCATCTCCTCAAAATCCCTGACCTTGCTCTCAAGATCCTCGATCTTCTCTGCCATCTGCAGGATCAGGCCCTGCAACTGTTTCTGCGTCAATTCCTCATTTTTCAGAGCGTCTTTTACGTGTTTCATCATTTCTTATCCCTTCTCCCCTTAAGCAGCCTCAAAAATTTCATGCCGTTTTTAGTGAAAACCAAAAGTGTAGAATTTTTATGCTTCACGGCCGCAGCACACTGGTTTTCATGCTCCCTCGCCTTGATCATGTTAGGGAAAGCTGCACCGCACTTCTCGCAGTTCCATTCTATTATTTCAAGCGGAACTGGACCCAGCGGATTGTTATTATAGATGACCCCTTGCCTAACCAATATGCTCACCATCCTCGTTATCACAATCGAAGACCGTCAGCCTCGAAGGCTTTCCAATGGAAATTGTTGCTACCATCATAGAGCACCTCTCTTGACATTCATAGAATTTAGGAAATTTCCTTGGGCGCATGATTTGAATTTTGTGAAAGAAATCTTATATCTACTATTAGAATGGATACTTTGAGAGGAATGTTTAGACGCAAAAAACCCATGACTAAAAGAGAGAGAACCAAAAAGGTTAAAGAGGCCAGGTCTGCACGCATGAAGTCTATAAATGAGGGAAGAAGGGCACGGAAGGAGGCAAGAGCTGCTGCTGACGCTGGGAAAAGCATAGCTCTCGACCATGCAACCGGCGGACTCTATAGCAAAGCAAGGTTTTCTTTTCATCTTGGAAAGTCCCTCAGTCACGTACTTGAAGGGCGCAGCCAGGAAAAGATTGCGAAGAAGGCTGTAAAAGCGCTCAAGAAAGATAAGAAAAGAAGACAGCTCAAATAGTGGTCGTTTCATTTCACCACCTCAACTATTATGTCATCATAAATCGCATCTGCCCCTTCGTCCCCCAGGAAGAATTTCGCATGAATGGTCAATTCCCTAAACAATGCTTTTGTTATTTCGGAGCGTGTCCCCTCAATTGATGCTGATACAACCGAACATTTCCCATCATATTCGATAGAAAGTGAAGCGAATTCGCTTCTATCCCATGCTATCTGTTCTTTTCTCTCTTTATAGGCGCTTAGGCTTTCCACATATCTCTCCACCAATGTCATTTTAGTATCATGCTGCGGGCCACTAACTAAAACGTTGAATTCGTCAGGAATCCTCCCAACCACAAATTTGTGTTCCCCGACCTCACACACATAAGGTGGATTTCGTTGTACAAAGTCCTGTTCATGACCCATTGCATCTCCTTCACTACCCAACTCGCTCCCCCCTTTTGATCTTCTCCTTGCAGGATTCGCA
>JAKACH010000054.1:0-1682 GCA_021821635.1 Thermoplasmata archaeon
ACATGGACATCTGACATCGACGGTTACATAGAGTGGCTCAGGCCGCGGTTGGTTGAAACAAGACGGCTTCTCAGGTCTACCGGTCTGATCTATCTACACCTGGACTGGCATGCTGTTCATTACGTAAAAGTCGAAATGGATAGGATATTTGGCTATGATCGCTTTATAAACGAGATAATTTGGAGGTACAGAACAGGGGGCCTGTCCCACAATATGTTCGCGCGAAAGCATGATACCATACTTGTCTACTCGAAAACATCCAAGTTTAAGATAGAGCCATGGAAAGAAAAGGCATACACAAAGAGCAGATACCGTAAGGCTGGAGTGGTAAATTATGGATCAGGGGAAGCAGAATTCTTCAGTGACTCAAGGGGAGTTTACAACTTCGTCAATGCATCCGATGTCTGGGAAATACCATATATAAATTCACAGGCTAAAGAGCGCGTGGGTTACCCATCTCAAAAGCCTGAATTGCTGCTGGAGAGGATTATTGCCTCTTCCACCAGACCAGGGGAGACGGTAGCGGATTTTTTTTGTGGATCCGGTACAACTGGTGTGGTTGCACAGAAACTTGGAAGGCGGTGGATACTTGCAGACAAATCCAGGGATGCAGTTGAAGTGTCTAGATTCCGGCTTATGGATGCTATCAGGGCGAATGAACCTGGGAAAGATTACCAGGATATTAAGATCCATGAATGCAGAAATCATTCTATCTAGATGGGACATTGTTGAGTGAGAACAAACCCCGTCCAAAGTTAAAACAAACTAATTGAACAGAATATTCAGATAAATATATATATTATATTTGTAATGCCATCAAGATAAAAAATGCCTTACAAATTTAAGTGCGCTGACATAGGGATGAACTGCGGATTCAGTGTCAAGGGGAACAGCCCAGATGAGTTGATGCCGAAGATTGCGGAACATGCAAAGACAGCTCACAAGATAGATGAAATAAACGAAGACCTGAAGAAAAAAGTTCAGGGCGCAATCAAGAAAACTATGTTCTAAGACTATAAAACAACATATTTTACCCTTTTTTCAGAGTGCTATCTGTTTTTCTCTTAGAGGATGTAATACCTAATCTCATTCTTGAATGCAGAACTAGCTTATTTGGCTGTTATTTTTAAACCTATTTTGTGCTGAGCTGATAATTTTTGGTGCACCATAAGAAATAACTATTTAGCAGGGATGCAGTAAATCAAGTCGGGAGCACATCAGCGAATGACCTTAACTACTGAGACCGATCCACAGGAAGAAAACTATTCAAATAATAGCTGGTACCTGGGATATCTAGCATCAAATGCAGCAGGCGGCTTAACCACTCCTCTTATCCCTCTCTTCATAACATTTTACCTTGGCCTTAATGTATTTGATGTTGGAATAACATCAGCTATTGCGTCTTCTGCATCTGTTCCAGCACTTATTTTCTGGGGACTTTTGTCCGACAGGTACAAGAAAAGGAAGGTATTCATCCTGGTTGGCTTTATTGGAGGCTTCATCTCTTTACTTCCAATGCTTTATGTTCACGCTCTTCTTCCATATATATTTGTTCTGATAGCATTCCAGATCATTTCCATGGCTTCTGTGCCTGTAAGCACAATGATCCTGATAGAGAACTCAAGTGAGGACAAATGGCCAGGAGTAATGGGACGGTTTAACTTTGTTGCATCAATGGGAAC
>JAKACH010000054.1:1782-6673 GCA_021821635.1 Thermoplasmata archaeon
GCATTATGGCTCATCATTGCCCTTATCGTTTATGGTGCGCTGGGTTCTTTATGGAGCTTTATCGGTATTGCAGAAACCGCTTCGGTGACTATGATAAGTCCTAAAGCAACAAGGGGGAAGACGATTGGTTATTACAACTCGTTAAATGGCATGGGCCAGATATTCGGTGGACTCCTCTCTGGAATCATATCGCAATATGCAGGTTATTCTATTGATTTCTTGATTGCTGCTATCCTTGTTATTGCAGGCACTTCACTTATATTGAAAAGAACGCCAGCCAAGGCCAACAAGGGTGCTGCAACGAGCGTACCAGGCTAATCAGATCAGACTGCCGCGGACTTTCTGCTTATCTATACCGACACCCTTCGGTGTGACAATGATAAGTGACTCACCAAGCCTCGCAATATCGCCGCCAGAATCCTTGCCAAGCCTTCTCAGCTCTTCCACGATATTCCTGAACAGGCTTTCTTCCTTGTAAATCTTGCTGCAGTCAACTATGACAAAACTTCCGTCACTAATGAACTCCCTTATCAGGAAAATGTCTTCGTACCTGTATATCTCGGCTACCTTCACGGTGGTCTTGATTTCTGATGCATCCGAACTAAAATTAAGATCATTGAGATCGATGAATCGCCTCGGTTCTCCCGGCCTCCGGATTTCACTTTTTAGTTGCTTCTTACGTCCTAACCGTACTGCCATCGGATCAATTAGCCTTTATTAAAATATAAACATTGCTATTATGTCAGACAAGCTGGTATTTATTCGCTTATTCTCTTGACCATCAGGTGAAAGAGATTGGAAAAGCCATCCCTCCATGTCCTGAGTTTAGGCTTGGTAACCCTGACTCCATACCTGATTGGGACCTCAATAAGGGTACCATGCCTGAGTGCTTCTATCTTTATGTCCTGTGAGAAAGACATGCCGTCGCTCAGGATTTTCATTCGTTCATATATGCTTTTGCGAAATACCCACATTCCGCTCTGTGAATCCTTCAGAGGGAAATTAAATAGCACCCGTATGAAAATATTCAGAACGCTGTTTCCAACATAATGCAGCGTGGTATAGTTCACATTATTCCTGAGCGTCATGCGATCGCAGGAGATGAAGTCGACATCGGAAAACTCCAGAATCTCTATCAGCGGCTTCACCATGTCCACGGGATATGTTCCATCTCCATCAAGGCAGACGATTACTTCCCCATCTGCTCTGCTCAACCCAGTCTTGTATGCAAGCCCGTAACCTCTGCTTGGCTGATCAATGACTTCCGCGCCGTTCTCTGCCGCAATCTCCCTTGTCCTGTCGGTCGACTTGGTATCCACAACAATTACCTGGACAGAACCTAGCGTTTTCAGCTTATGCACTATCTCTCCAATAGTCTTCTCCTCGTTTATCGTCGGAATGACAACACTGATTCTCCCAAGATCTTCCTGCATGGCTAAACCGGTGCACTCGTATGCTTAGGTGTTTTAAAATCTATCGGGATCAGCTTACAACCCTTGAAACACCGGATTCCTTGGAAACCTCGAAAATTGCGTCTCCTGCAGATATGAGTTCTGTGTGGTGGGTTATCAGTATAAGCTGGGGCATATAATCTCCTTCCCCAAGTGCATAATGGAGTATATTCCTGAGGTTTGCCCTCCTTTCCTCATCCAGGTATGTAGTGGGCTCATCCATGAGGAAGCAATTAATCCGTTGTTCCTCGTCCAGAAACCTCGAAATTGAGATCCTGAGCGCGATGGAAAGTGCAATTCTTTCTCCGCCAGATAGGGCATCCAGTTCAAGAAGCCCATTTTTCTGCACTGATACATCAAAATCTTCGTTTACCAGAACATCATCAAAGTCAAGAGAAAATGATGACAGGATCTGTCTCGTGCCATTGGTGATGAATTCGGATGCTTTCTGTCTGAGGTATTTCTGTATGCCATCCACTCCAAATGCCGCCTTGAGCTTGTTAATTGTCTCTATTGAATTTTTCATGGCATTTACGGTTTTTTCAGTTACTTCCAGCTCCAGGATATTACGCTCGAGATCCTCCAATTCTGCTTCGATTCTGGAAACACTTTCTCTGCGTGAACTGACCATGCTTGCAAGTTCAGCATGTTTCCCTCTTACCTTTTCATACTCTGCATCCAGTCTGCTAACCTCGGCTGAAACGTTGTTCAGGCTGGAAACATCTTTCTGTAGGCTCTCAATATCTTTTTCTAAATCAGTAACTTGCTTCCTCCTCCCTTCCATCAATAGAGAAAGCTGATCGTATTCCTTTGCTATCGTTGCCAGTTCCGAGTGGCGATGAAACAGCGCTGATGATTCCTCCACCTTTTCAAGATCAAGAGGAAACCCCGTCAATGCTTGAATTTTTGCGAGCTCCTCTTTTCGTGTCTTTATTTCAGCCTCAATCTCAACTATGTTGTTCGTGGATCGACTTTCCTCCGCCGCTTGAAGCTTTGTTGCAATTAACGAGTATCTTGCCTCCTTATCTCTAAGACCTTCTATCGTTCTTTCAAGTTCATCCACTCTTTGCTTTGTTGCAACATAATCTGCATGATCCTTTTCAAGCGATGATAGTTCCTTCTCGAGATTCTCAATGGTCTGCATCTTGTTCTGGATTGATTCTGTTCCCTGCAGGTAGTCAGATACGCTTTTTGATCGCATCTGTGCCAGCATGCTCTTCATTTTTTCCTGTTCAGCACTCAATTCACGTATTTCAGCTGCAATGGTTCCTATCTCATCCAATGTTGCATTAATTGAGATATTAACATCTGCATGAAGCCTTCCGATATGCTCCTGCGAAAGTTCAGAGCCGCACAGGGGACATATGTTCTTACCTTTCAGCTGTTCAATCCTTGATGACAACTCTCGTTTTCTTTCATTGCGGGATCCAAGATCCCCCTTTTTTGCACTTATCCTCTTACCAATATCATCCATCCGATCCTCGATATCGCTTATCTTCCTGGTCAATTCTGCAGAATCAATATTGCGGGATCCGAAGATCTTCTCAATTTCATTGCCAAGAGTACCGACGCGTTTTTCGATCGATGAAATATCATCCCTCATCAAGTATAATCGATCCGATACCTTTTTCCATGCATCATTAACGGTTTCAAGAGATTTCAGGTGTTTCACCAGTTTCGAAAACTCTAAGGATGCACCGGTATACGAATCGTGTTCTTTCTGAAGGTCCGCTAGCTGGTGCTTCATATCATTAACAGATCTTTCTATGGAGGCAAAATCCTCCCTCCTCTGCTCCAGTTGAACGAGGCGTGATAATGAGGCTGATCCCTCCATTATATCGCCATGATAAACGTAGAGCAAATTTCCCTCTATTTTCCTGTTTTCAGCCATTGCTGCTGCATTGTCCCTCAACTTCCCTTCAATTTCCATGATATCTGATGTCAGCCTCTTTAGCTCAGATCTTTTGGATAAAAGAAGAGAAGACTTGGCCTGCAGTTCAGCCAGCGTATCTTTTTGCCGTGTAAGAAGATCTTTCAGTTTCTTCTCCTCCTCCACCGCCTCAAGTATCGAATCAGCTGCTTCTCCTATTTCGGTGGAAAGTTTCTCCTTTTCCCGGTAAGACTTGGCCCTGCTCTCCCTGTACATGGAGAGCCGTTCGAGTTTACCCTGGGACTCTGAAATAGATTCGTTGACGCTTCGTGAAATCTCACCTAGCAAAGAAGCTGTGTTTCCCAGCTTCTCTATTCCTATCATCCTGGAGAAGAACTCCTTTCTCTTCTTTGGCTGCTCATTTACAAGATCATCTATTTCTCCCTGCGCCACGAAAACTGACTTCTCAAAAACGTCCTGTTCCATTCCAATGATCTTTTCTATCGCAGATGAAACGGATTCCTGTGAATCTGCAATTTCTACGCCATTCTTTAAAATGGAGGCTACCCTGTCCCTCTGCCTTTCCCCGTAGGATCTCATGACATCATACTCGTCCTCATCGACCTGGAATGAAAGTTTGACGGAACATGCTGAAGACCCATGCGAAACAGGGTTCGAGAGCCTTGCTCGATCCTTGCCGAACATGGCGAATTTTATTGCATCTAGAATGCTTGTTTTTCCTGCGCCATTCTGTCCCACTATCATGTTTATTCCACGATCGAAATAAAGAACAGTTTCCCTGTGAGACAGGAAATTCTTCAGTTCAAGGCTCTTTATCAGCACCTTTATTCTCTCCTTCCAGAATCAGTGCGAGGATCCTATCTTTCGCGGATTCCTGTGACTCGCTTGTTGCAGTGTTGTAGGCGGCCAGCGCAAGATCTGTCATCCTCCTGTCACCTCTGAAATATTCCATGAAGAGGGATTGCCTTTCGAAATGTTCACCAACCTTAACGGACGGTGTGCTTTCCTTAACTAGCAGCGGTCTCCTGAAAATTGCTCTGTCGGAGTATGTTGCTATCCTCTCCCTGAAATATGAGAAATCTGAGCTGCCATGCACTTCGCTTATCACAAGCGGCTTTTTTCCTGGTACCATATTCTCGTATTTTTGCAGCACTCTTTCAACATCTTCGGTGAAGTTTTCTCTTGTTGTTACTACTTTGACCTGCACCCTAGTCCTTTTAAGTCTCCTCCTGGAAAAACTCACCTCACCGTTGTCGACGTCAACAATGTTGACACTCTTTCCATCGCGGAGAAAGGGCTCAATCTCGGATGCACTGTTTATCTCTGTTGATCCTGCATACGAGAAGGGCGTCGGTCTTGCCCGGTACGAGGAAACGTGAACATGTCCAAAAGCAAGATATGCGAAGCTCCCTGGCAGATCAATCTCCTGGATCTGGACATCTTCAGGGTGTGTGTATCCGGAAACGCCCTGATGTGAGATGAGTATGGAGTTCCTGTGCTCTTTAGCCAGCAGATCAGCCCTAGCATACATTTGTGGAAGGCTATCCCT